>DATNPE010000266.1:0-8389 GCA_036703355.1 Allocoleopsis sp.
TCGCAGGAGTTGGGCTGCAAAGTTTATCAAAATCCTTGGCCTGGGTATGCCAAACAGCGCAATTTTGGTGCCGACCAAGCCCAGCATGATTGGATCTTTTTTCTAGATGCCGATGAAGTGGCCGATACAGAATTGGCAACAGCAATCTCGGCTTGGAAAAAGAGTTTAGAGCCATCGACCAAAGCATTATCTGTCAGACGAGTGGGTGACTTTTTTGGTAAGTGGCTCGATAGTCGAGCCGAAGCCCATGTCCGCTTGTATGACAAAACCCAACTGCGAATCAAAGATGTATTAGTTCACGAAGGGCCGGATGTCAAAAATGAGCCTGTGACGCTGTTGCCAGGAACTTTATGGCATCAGGGATTTCGAGATATGAGTGACTTGGTAGTTCGATTTAATAAATATACGGATTTAGATGCGAAGCAAGCGCACTTATCTGGGAAAAGATTCAATTTAATCAGATTGTTATTAAAGCCACCTGCTAAGTTCTTACAGCAGTATCTTTGGTATGGTATGTATCGCCAAGGTTTAGCGGGTTTTACATTATCTAGCTTATGGAGTTATTACATTTTCTTGAAGGAGATCAAGCTCTATGAAATTGATTGGCAAAGCAAAGGTAATACTCAACCAGAGCCAAAAGATTTTGGCTTACCTGTAACCCATACGCATCAAGTACAAGCCTAAGCATTCCATCTCTTTTAGTTGTTAATGACTCATCCCAAACCCATGCAAATTCGCTCCTCCAGAGCAGCGACAAAAAGCCTTAATTTCGGTTTAAAACCAGCACCTGCCTGGATGGCGATCCTAGGTTTCACCTTGTTTACAGCCCTCTGTTTGGTGGTGAAAGCAGGGTTACTGAGGCTGGCCTTTCCAGGGGGTGCTTTTCTGGTGGGGTTATTTCTGTATGGGCGGTATCCCTTACTCTACCTGGGATTTACCTGGTGGATTGCGTTTCTATCGCCTTGGGTGCGACGCATGGTGGACTACCAAAGTGGTTGGGTAGACCCTAGCCCGATTTTGCTGGCTCCTTTTTTGGTCATGTTTGTCACCATCCTGACCCTAGTGCGATCGCTACCGAGAGCCACACGACAAGGCGGTTTGCCTTTTATCTTGGCTTTTGTAGGCGTGATCTACGGTTTTTTGGTGGGGCTGATCAAATATCCCCCGGTTGCTGTCGTGGTGCCCATGCTGAACTGGTTCACCCCGATTCTGTTTGGCTTTCACCTCTTTGTTAACTGGCGGAGCTATCCCAGTTATCGCCAGAGTTTAGAGCGCATATTTCTTTGGGGCGTTCTTGTTTCAGGCGCTTATGGAGTGTACCAATATTTAATCGCACCACAATGGGACCGCTTCTGGTTGGTTAATTCCAACGCCAGTGCCTTTGGCACCCCAGAACCGTTGGGAATTCGGGTGTTTAGTACCATGAACTCTCCCGGTCCTTTTGCCACAGTGATGTTAGCAGGTTTGATGTTACTGCTCAGTGGCAAAGGAAACCTGCGATTTTTTGCTTCTGGGGTGGGCTACTTATCATTTTTGTTGTCTCTAGTGCGAGCCGCTTGGTTGGGTTGGGGCGTGGCGATGTTGACCTTTCTGCCATCCCTGAAGCCAAAGCTACAAATGCGACTGGTCGTGACCATTGTGGTGATGGCACTGTGCATTATCCCTTTAGCGAATCTCGATCCCTTTGCCGATACGATCGGGGCGCGTTTACAGTCTCTCACCAATACCAAAGACGATATTAGCTACAGCCAGCGTAGTGAGGGCTATGCTGCCACTTTGAGTTTGGCACTCTCTCAGTTCTTAGGTCAGGGACTGGGATTTGTGCTAGAAGGCACGAGTTTGGGCACGAATGACAGCGGCATCTTGAGTATGTTTTTCTCCCTCGGTTGGTTTGGCACCATTCCCTACTTGGGCGGCATTATCTTGCTGCTATTCAGCTTGTTTCAGTCTACTGACATTCGGGCCGATGCCTTTGCCAGCGCGGCTCGTGCCATTAGCTTGGGAGTCTTTGCCCAAATTGGCTTGGGTAGCGTCACCCTGGCGCTATCTGGGGTTGTGTTTTGGGGATTTGCGGGGATGGCTCTGGCGGCTAGTCAATACCATCGCTACCAACGCTTAACCGCTTTGCCATCGGGATGAAGCGGTTAGAAGAGGGCGATCGCAATTTTTGCTGCCATGAATTTAACTTTAGTTTCAGGAGAAGTGCATGAAAGAGACTTCAAACTATCCTGCGACTGCACCCAGTCGAATCTTGCCAATCCTTTCTACACAGGCAGCAATGACAAATTCAACGCCTAAAAAAAAGCTAGAACTGATTCAGGCTTGTCGAGGCATTGCGGCTTTACTAGTAGTTTTATTTCACGCCACTGAATTTAGCCAACAGAAGTTGAATCAAAACTTTTTGGCGGGGTTATTTACTTTTGGTGGTGCAGGTGTTGACTTCTTCTTTGTTCTCAGTGGCTTTATTATCTTCTTTGCCCATCAAGCTGATATCGGCCAACCACACAAACTCAAAAACTTTTTCATTAAACGCGCTATTCGGGTATATCCCTTATATTGGATGGTCACTTTAGCCTTGTTGCCAATCTACTTTTTAGTGCCTACCTTTGGGAAAGGTTATGAGCGCGATTTAGAAGTGATTGTGAAATCGTTGCTGTTATGGCCTCAAGAAAATTTTCCGGTGTTAATTGTGGGTTGGACCCTGAGTTACGAAATTTTCTTTTATTGCTTGTTTGGCTTAGCAATTTGGTTCACACCTAAGATTTCTCGCTTTGTGCTTTACAGTTGGCTGGGTGGCACTTTAGCCTTCTTTTGGCTCAGCCTGAGCGATCGCGCCTCCTCCCCACAACCACCTTTGCTCTTAAACTTTATTTTTAATCCTCATAATTTAGAGTTTGCTTTGGGGTGTCTAGCCGCTTATTGGGTACTCGGAGAAAGGGTAAAGTTAGGAATCACCTACTTAATCGCAGGGGCCGTATTATTTATCACTTCGGGACTGAGTGACAACTACACAACTATCGAAATTCCTGATGTTATTGCCTATGGATTGCCCTCAATGTTAATTGTATTAGGGGCAGCTGCGATTGATTTGAATCAAGGTTGGAAAATTCCAGCTTGGTTAAATGAATTAGGAGATGCTTCCTACTCGATTTATCTCATGCATTACCCCTGTTTGGCAGCTACCTTTAAGGCGGCGATCGCGATCAATCTTGTGGGTTTACTGGGAGGTTTCCTCAGCATTAGTTTGTTGACCGTGATCGCGATCATCGTTGGTTGGCTGACCTATTTGTATCTTGAAAAACCGTTAATTACCTGGCTACGGCGTAAATTAGTGCCAAAGCAATCTGCTTGGGCCAATGCTCAATAAACTGTCTGGTAACAATTCATTGTAAGGTGGGCAAAATGTCTGCGGCGGCAAAGATATCCGCACTACAAATAGATGCAATTTCATGAACGATCGAATCAATTTCTGAATCAATTCTGGTGTTTCTGAGGATTTCAATCTCATGAAAATTCTCTTTTTAGACCAAAGTGGCAAGCCAGGGGGTGCAGAATTATGTCTGCTGGATATTGCAAAGCCTTATCGCGATCGCTGCCTCGTGGCTTTATTGGCTGATGGTCCTTTCCGCAATCTCCTCGAACAACACCAGATTCCAGTCCAGGTGCTGAGTTCTGAAGGAATTCAAGTGCGGAAAGATAGCGGTTGGCGGCAAGGCTTGGGGAGTGTGGTACAGCTTCTGCCCCTGATTCGCAAAGTAGTGCAGTTGAGTCGTGGCTATGACTTGATCTATGCAAACACCCCAAAAGCCCTAGTGGTGGGTGCTATCGCTGCTTGGCTCTCTCGTCGGCCTTTGGTTTATCATCTGCACGATATTCTCTCTCCCGACCATTTCAGCGCCATGAATCGGCGGCTAGCGGTCACCTTAGCCAATCGGTGCGCCTCCTTAGTGATTGCCAACTCAGAGGCGAGCAAAACCGCATTTATCGCCGCAGGTGGTCGAACGGATCTCACTCAAGTGATTTACAACGGCTTTGAATCGCAAGCTTACCAATCCGTGACTCCAGATGTCGCGCAACTACGACAGCAACTAGGCTTAGAGGGCCAGTTTGTAGTCGGTCACTTTAGTCGGCTTTCGCCTTGGAAAGGGCAACATGTCTTACTGGAGGCGTTGGCACGTTGCCCGGAGGATATCACAGCTTTATTTGTCGGTGACGCTTTATTTGGAGAGCAGCAATATGTTGAACAACTGTATCAGCAAGTCAACGCACTCGGTTTACAAAAACGGGTGCGTTTTTTAGGGTTTCGTTTTGATGTCGTAACCCTAATGAAATTGTGCGACCTGATCGCTCATACTTCCACAGCCCCAGAACCGTTTGGGCGGGTGATTGTGGAAGCCATGCTCTGTGGCAAGCCTGTGGTCGCAGCGAAATCTGGGGGTGCCGTGGAATTAATTACGCCGGAGATTGATGGTTGGCTCACGACTCCTGGGAATCCTCAACAACTAGCGGCTGTGATTAATCTCTGTCGGAATCAACCAGAACGCTCCAGCGCGATCGCTCAGCAAGCTCAAGTACAAGCTAGTCAACGCTTTGACCTATCAACTATCAACCAACAAATTGCCCAACTTCTCGGACAAACTCTGGCACGAGTTCCGCAGGTTTAATCACGCCCCAACCTGTTCCTGATTATTTGCAAGTTGCCAGTCATGAAATTTTCCCTTGCTTCCTGTATGAGACGCTACCGATACCCTCTCTTGGCCTTAGTGAGTGCTCTACTCATTGCTTGTACCACTTCTTTCAATCCCTCACAGGCCCAATTACAGCCAGAATTAGCTCGGAGCGCTGATGCATTCGTCAATTCCATTGGAGTGGCAACTCACCTGCGTTATCTTGACACGGCCTATGCCAACTACGACACGATCATCAAACCCAAGTTGCAAGAGTTAGGGGTACGTCACATCCGAGATGGTGGCAAGAATCCAGAGTTTTTTCGCCGTTTGAACGACTTAGCAACCCTAGGAATTAAATCCACCTTGGTGATGGATGTTAGAGATGGCATTACTCCTACCAATGTGGTGACAGAAGCGATTCAACCTGTCTTGTCCTCAATTGAGGCAGTAGAAGGTCCGAATGAGTGGGATGTGAATTCCAAAGTGACTTATAAAGATCAAGCCTTTCCCGCAGGGTTGCGAGCCTACCAAGATGAACTCTATGCCGCAGTGAAGGCAAACCCAACGACAGCCGCATTGCCTGTGCTGATGCCTTCCCTAGCCATTCCCTACCATGCTGCCAAACTGGGTACTCTGGCCTCGGCAGATATGGGCAACATGCATAGTTACGCAGGTGGTAATTTACCTAGCCAAGACCTTGACAGCAAATGGATACCTTTAACCCAAGCAGTCACGGGGACAAGCAAGCCAATTGTGGCGACGGAATGTGGTTGGCATAATGCTACGAGTGATCTCAAAGCTTCTCAGCCAGGGATTTCGGAACTTGCAGCGGCTAAATACGTCCCTAGACTCTATCTGGAGTATTTTAATCGGGGCATCCAGCGATCGTTCCTTTATGAGCTGATTAACGAACGTCAGGACACAACCCAAGAACAAAACTTTGGGCTACTGCGGAACAATGGCTCCCCCAAACCCGCTTTTGACTCCCTGAAGAACTTGATTGCTCTGCTACAAGATCCAGGCCCTAATTTTGCTCCTCAAGCCTTGAGCTACAGTTTAAGCGGTACTGGTCTCTTGAGTCCCACCTTGCACCATACCCTGTTGCAAAAACGAGATGGCCGATTTTATTTAGCGTTGTGGCAAGAAGTGCCTAGTTTCAATTTGCAAACGAAACTAGATGTTTTTGTGCCCAAACAGACAGTCACTGTGACCTTAGGAACGCCTGTGCGTCAGGCAACGGCTTATAAACCGTTGAGATCTACTGCTCCTGTGCAGCAATATGTCAATCCCAAGCAGTTGGACCTCACCATCTCTGATCATCCACTCGTGATTGAGTTAGTTCCAGCTTAAGTGAACCGTTAACCCAAGTAACTGGAGGATTCCATGCCTATTACCTTGCGATCGCCTCAGCCCTCTATTAGTCTATTTCTCCCCAACTTAGCGGGAGGTGGGGCCGAGAGAGCCATGCTGCATTTGGCTCAAGGCTTTGCGGCGAGAGGAATCAAGACCGATTTAATCCTGGCTCAAGTCGAAGGCGCTTATCTAGATAAAGTACCTGCTAACGTGCGGCTGATCGATCTCAAGGCCAAATCTCCGGTTATCGTCTCCAAAACTTGGGCCCTCAGACGTTATTTGCAGCAAGAAAAACCCGATTTTCTCCTCTCGGCGCTGGATATTGTCAGCTCTGCGACTTTAGCCCAGCGCTTAGCAGGAGTGCCGACTCGAATTGTGATGTGTGTGCAGACCAATCTCACTCAGCAATTCCAGGATCGGCATGGGAATACGGGTACCATTCGGCCTTTCTTGGTGCGGCAACTTTATCCCTGGGCAGATGCAATCGTCGCTGCTTCCCAAGGCACCGCTAGAGATGTGGCGCAGATGGCAGGGCTGCCTGAGGATAAGGTGCAAGTCATTTACAATCCTGTGGTCATGCCCGATCTGGCTGAGAAAATCAAAGCTCCAATTGATCATGCCTGGTTTGCCGAGGGAGAACCGCCTGTGATCTTGGGTGTGGGGCGACTGGTCAAACAGAAAGATTTTCTCACCTTAGTTCGTGCCTTTGATTTGGTGCGGCAACGCCATCCCGCCCGCTTAATGATTTTAGGAGAAGCCGATCCCCGCGAACCCCTGGTCAAACCGCAACTAGAAGCTCTAATTCAAGAGTTAGGTTTGCAAGATGATGTGGCGCTGCCTGGATTTGTCGAGAATCCCTATGCTTACATGGCCAAATCCGCTGTATTTGTGCTCTCCTCCATCTACGAAGGATTTGGCAATGTCGTGGCAGAAGCTTTGGCCGCAGGCACTTCTGTCGTTTCTACAGACTGTGAAAGCGGCCCCGCAGAAATCTTAGGCAATGGTAAATATGGTCGCTTAGCGCCTGTAGGAGATCACAAAGCTTTAGCAGATGGGATTATTGCGGCGCTAGAGCAACCGACGGATGCCACACTATTACAACAGCGAGCCAATGCCTTTGCCATTGACAACATTGTGGAGCAATATCTCGATGTGCTGGAAAACCTGAGCCGCCAAGATGCTCTGCAAGCCAGCTAAGTTGCGGAGCAGAGAGCCTCATGCGAATTCTCCATATCCTGAACGACATCCGAGAACTAGGCAACGGCATCATCAATGTGGCGATCGATCTCGCTTGTTTGCAAGCCAAAGCGGGACATGAGGTGGCAGTAGCCTCTGACGGGGGTGAATATGAAGCCCTCCTAGGAGACTACGGCATCACCCACTTCCCCCTCAATCAACAGCGACAACTAGGAAATCTCCTGCGAGCTGCCAAAGGATACCGAGCGATCGCCCAAACCTTTCAACCAGATATCGTACATGCCCACATGATGACTGGAGTGGTGTTAGCACGCTGCTTACGCCGATTCGGTCATTATGGGCTGGTTTCTACAGTCCACAATGAGTTCCAGCACAGTGCCACTTTAATGGGCGTGGCCGATCGCGTGATTGCCGTGAGCCAAGCGGTGGCTGATTCAATGGTGCGACGCGGTATTCCTCAAAGAAAGCTGCGAGTGATTCGCAACGGCACTTTGGGCAGTCCCCGTCAGCGCTCATCACCTCTTCCCGCTGTCTCTCTCCAGCATCCGGCGATCGCCACTGTGGCAGGGATGTATCAGCGCAAAGGCATTACAGAACTAATTGCCGCCTTTGCTCAAATTGCCCCAGAGTTCCCAGAGGCGCATCTGTATTTGATTGGGGAGGGTCCCGATCGCCAAATATTTGAAGCCCAAGCTCAGACCACCTTAGTATCGAAGCGCATCCACTTTTTAGGGTTTCAACCCCAACCTCAAAGATATTTGCAAGCCACAGATATCTTTGTTTTAGCGTCTCATCAAGAACCATTTGGCTTGGTATTGTCAGAAGCACGAGAGGCAGGCTGCGCCATCATTGCCAGCAATGTCGATGGTATCCCCGAAGCCTTAGATCAGGGAGCTGCAGGCTTATTAGTTCCTCCTAAAGATAGGGCTGCGATCGCGGCAGCTTTATTAGAATTGCTTCAGTGTTCTCAGCAGTTGCAAGCCTGGAAAGGACGGGCACAGAGCAACTTAGCTTGGTTGAGTGTGTCGCGTGTGCATCAAGAAACTTTAGCCGTCTACCAAGAGCTAATGGCCGAGCGCGATCGCTCCCAAGTATTTACCACTTTTAGGTCGTGATGTCCCCAAAGTTGCATTAGATCTGGCTTAGAGTTGGGTCTCTACCTAGTCAAG
>DATNPE010000267.1:0-4513 GCA_036703355.1 Allocoleopsis sp.
GGCGCAGTGATTTTTTCGCTGTTGTTTGAGCGACGCTTTTGGTGCCGCTACCTGTGCCCAATTGGGGGAATGAACGGCTTATTTGCCAAACTCTCTATGACTGAGCTACGAGCGCAGCAAGGGATTTGCTCTGCGACTTGCACCACCTACCAATGTTACAAAGGTGGCCCGGAAAAAGGCGAAGGCCAAGAAACTCTGGGTTGTCCACTTTACTCGCACCCTGCCCAACTGGAAGACAATCGCGATTGTGTGCTGTGTATGACTTGTCTCAAAGCTTGTCCCCACCGCTCGGTTGAAGTGAATTTGCGGCCTCCGGGGATTGAACTCTGGACGACGCATCAACCCACCTATGCTGAAGTGGCATTGCTATTTCTCTTGTTTGGGGCAATTCTGCTGCATCGCCTGCCCGAAATTGAGAGCCAGTTCGGTTGGAACTTACATTTAGAGAATTTTGGTTGGCATACTGTGGTTTCTGTAGCGGCATTGTTGTTGCCTGTAGCGATCGCGCTCCTCGCTCAAGGACTCATTCAAATCACTCACCGCAGTCTCAAGCCACGGCCATTTCTAGAACTAGCTTACGGCTATTTGCCTTTAGTGCTGGGAGGCAGCTTAGCTCACTATCTACGTTTGGGCTTAACCGAAGCAGGTCGAGTATTACCAATCACCCTCGCCACCTTTGGCTATAGCAGCGTCAATGTGCCGATCGCCGTAGCTGAACCCGCAGTTCTAGCCTTTCTGCAAGCGCTAACGCTGATCGCCTCGGTCTGGTTGAGTGTGATTTTGACTCAAAAGATTGCCCGTCAACCTTTACTGAGTTTGCTACCTCAGCATTTAACCACGATCGCAATTGGTTCGTTGTTGTGGAAGTTGATCGTGGGTTGGTAGGAGAACTTGCAAGGGTTGGAAATTTAATCCACGACTTTTAACAGGCCCATGTTCAGGTGGTCAAAAATCCGCCGGACTTGGTGCAACTCCTCGGCACTCAAAACGGCATCTGAAGCGATCGCTCGGAAAAAGCCGCATTCATCTGCTTGAGTAATTTTTCCGGAAGTAAAAATGCGCTGAATAATCGGCCCAAGGGTAAAACTAGAATTGCAATTGTCAGGATTCATGGCGACGATTTTATGAAGAAGGTATGAAGCAGCTCTTATAGGTATCTTCCTAAAGCGGCTGATCTCTTACCTCCCTCCGTTCGGCGACCCAGATGGGTGACTCTGAGTTGTACCCTGTAGAGATGCAAAAATTGCCCCTCTTTCGAGACCACACCTTACTCCAGCGATCGCTGACCCATAGTTCCTACATCAATGAGCATCCAGAGGCTGGGGAAGACAACGAACGCTTGGAGTTTTTAGGCGATGCCGTGCTGAACTTTCTCAGCGGTGAATTTCTCTACAAGCGTTACCCCCAGAAGCCCGAAGGAGAACTAACGCCCCTGCGTTCTGCCTTGGTCGATGAACAACAACTGGCTAAATTTGCGATCGCCCTCAACCTCGGTGCTTTGATGCGCTTGGGTCGAGGCGCAGAAATCAATGGTGGGCGCGAAAACCCTAACTTACTCAGTAGCGCCTTTGAAGCCCTGATTGGAGCCTACTTTCTAGATACAGACTCTAATATTGAGCCAGTCCGCAACTATATCGAGCCGCTGTTTCAATCCGTGGTCGATCATCAAGTAATCAGTGCACCACAAATCAACTTCAAAAGTCGCTTCCAAGCCTGGGCTTTGGCTGAAGTGGGTGAGAACCCCAAGTACACCATCATTGGTCAATCTGGCCCGGACCATGCGCGAGAGTTCACGGCTGAAGTCCGAGTTGCCGATCGCAAATACGGAGAAGGCAGAGGCCGCAGAAAGCAGGATGCCGAAAAGAGCGCTGCCAAACAAGCCCTAGAAGCCCTAGGACTGCTCTAAAAAATGGGTCAACTCGCTAAGCTACGCTAGGAACAGCCACACCCCACAAAAGCTGGATCATCAGGGCTGCCTCAGCACTACGCGCTACGCGCACGCTTCGCGAACAGTTCCCAGAACTCAGCACTTCGCCATCACTGGCTAGGCTGGGCTAGAAACAGTTGCTCCCCGCAAAGACTGGATCGTCGCGATCGCCTGTTGCGCCACTTGGTCAATCTCATCTGCTGTATTGAACCGCCCAATCCCAAACCGCAGCGAAGCAAAAGCTAATTCTGGCGATCGCCCTAAAGCAGTCAGCACATGAGATGGTTTGATTTCTGCCGAAGTGCAAGCGGAACCGGAGGACACAGCCACCACCGATTGCAACCCCAACAACAACGCCTGTCCATCCACTCCTGCCACACTGACATTGAGATTACCAGGCAGCCGTTGCGTGGGATGACCATTCAAATAGATGTCACCGACCGTTTGGAGCTGTTGCCAAAGGCGATCGCGCAGTTGAACTAGGCGTTGCGTTTCTGTCACCTGCTCAGCCAGTCCCAACTCTACTGCCTTGGCAAAACCCACAATCTGCGGGGTGTAAAGCGTCCCCGATCGCATACCCCGCTCATGTCCGCCACCATGCAGTTGTGGGGCTACCTGCACTCTAGGATTGCGCCGTCGCACATACAACGCCCCAATTCCCTTCGGCCCATACACCTTGTGAGCTGTGAGCGACATCAAATCAATCTGCATCGCTGCCACACCTAAGGGAATTTTGGCGATCGCTTGAGCCGCATCGGTGTGGAAGAGAACTTGATGCTGGTGACAAAGTGCTCCAATCTCAGCTAGTGGTTGCACCACTCCGATTTCATTGTTCGCAGCCATTACCGAAACCAAAATTGTATCTGGCCGAAACGCTTGCTCCAGTTCTGTCAGATCGATCAAGCCATCGGGTTGCACCGATAAATAAGTGACTTCAAAACCTAAAGACTCTAAATAGCGACAGGGATCGAGCACGGCATTATGCTCGGTGCTCACTGTAATGATGTGTCGTCCCTTGCTGATGTAAGCTTCCGCCACCCCTTTGATCGCCAAATTATTTGCCTCTGTAGCGCCACTGGTAAAGACAATTTCCTCTGGCCCACAGTTGATGGCAGCGGCTAAAATCTCTCGCGATCGCTTGACCGCCGCTTCTGCTTCCCACCCGTAAACGTGCGTCACACTCGCCGGATTGCCAAAGTACTCCGTAAAGTAAGGCACCATCGCTTCCATTACCCTAGGGTCTGCCGGAGTCGTCGCGTGGCAATCTAAATAAATTGGACGATGAACACTGGGCATTTTAAGAACGAATGAACTCGCAGCTACGAACAACTGCTTGAACGATTAGTGATGTCTGGAATTATCCAAGGTATTTGCGATCGCTGTCATTTCTTGCAACAACTCACTGAACAAACTCGACGATACTGTTTATCCGATGGTAGCGAGTTGGGTCTGGAACGCAGGCTTGCTTGGTGCCACGATTGTGAAGGTCTTCGAGTTATTCTGCTGAAGGCGATCGCATCTTAAAGTAATATTTTGAGTTCTAGAGTAAAACCAGGTACAACATCCTCCCCACTCAAAATTGTGGTGGCTGGGTACTGAGTCACGGATTGATCGGCTCGATAGACCCAAGCTTGCTGATTCTGGCGATCGATTAGCCAACCTAAACGCACGCCGTTCGTAATGTATTCCTGCATTTTGGTTTGCAGCGTGTCCAGATTGTCAATTTTGGATCGAATCTCGATGACAAAATCCGGGGCTAGGGCTAGAAACTCATCTTCTCCCTGATCCCAGCCTTCCGGTAAGCGTTCCTTAGCCACGAATGCCACATCCGGCGATCGCACCGCACCATTCGGTAATCTGAATCCTGTGCTAGAGCTAAAGACTTCTCCTAAATCGTGATTGATCACCCAAATCATCAGGTAAGTAATGGCTCTGGCCTCACGATTGCCAGAAGTGCCTCCGGTCGGTGCCATCGTTACAAGAGTTCCATTTGCATTGCGCTCAAAGCGAAGATTTGGGTTTTGAGAGTTTAACTGCATTAACTCCAAATCTGTAATAATCCGTGACTGCACCACGTTTCCTGCTCCCACGGCTTCAGCTCTCTAGCGTCAATATAGCAACTCTGTACATAGGTACGGGGCAGGTTTCTACAACTTGCGACATGTCCTCTGACTGCTGAATCCATCAAGGAGAGAATGTGGAGTGATAGGCGATCGCGCTACTGTTGAGAAAAAATCCTTTCACCTTCTGCATGGAAATCCTCAGCCTCGTCAAAACCTTGATCGATGTTCCGGTTTTAATCAAAACCTTTGTGGCGGTTTTTGTCTTGGCTGATGCCTTGGGGAATGCTCCCATTTTTTTGGTTTTGACCAAGGGGATGGATATAGACCAGAAAAATAGTGTGGTCGATCGCGCCAGTCTGATTGGGACTGCGGTGATTTTGGCCTTTGCTTTTGGCGGCCAGACTGTTCTGGATTACTTGCACATCAGCATGGGTTCCTTGGAAGTAGCGGGTGGTTTGTTGTTGCTGATGATTGCCCTAAAAATGCTGGAAGGACATACAGACACACCCATCATGGAGCAAGG
>DATNPE010000268.1:0-2890 GCA_036703355.1 Allocoleopsis sp.
GGTTTTGAGTTTATTCCTGGTGTTCATGGCGCGGTGGAACCACACTGACCCATCCCGAACTCAGAGGTGAAACGCTGCAGCGGCGACGATACTTTGGGGGCAGCCCCACGGGACAATAGCTCGATGCCAGGGCAATAATAAGTTCAAGAAGAGGGGGCAGTTCCTGCTGGAGTTGCTCCCTCTTCTTACATAGCTTTCTCTAGTGATATTCTGGGGGCTGAAAGGATTCTGCCTAACATACAAGCGGTAGTAGACATCTTCCTGTCACTTTCAAATACTTTTTCGTCATTGTGAGCAGGTAAGGCCTGGTGTTGTGGCGCGATCGCCTACCGTAACCTGCCGCTCCTCAAGATGCTGATCACGAGCCAAAGCCCCAGAAAACTGGCGACCACAAATAAAGTAATGCTGAGTTGAGACAGGCTACCTGTAGGTGCATTAGAAGAGATGATCGCTGCGCCAATGGTGAGGGAACCGACGAGGATACTAAAAGAGAGACGATTGGCCGAGTCGTCCATGCTGCGACGTAGGGGATCGAGATCGCGAATGGTCAAATTCCACTTCAGTGTTTCGGAGGTGACGCGATCGAGCAGCAGTTCAATTTGGCGAGGAGATTGCAGGGAGAGGCTCTTGAGGTCTAGGGCGGTGCGGAGTAGCGCTTGCAGGGGCTGATCGCCAATCAGTTGTCGTCGAAACAGATCGGTAATCAGGGGCTTAATTTGCTCTAGTAGGTTGATCTCAGGGTCAAACTGTCGCGCCACACCTTCCAAATTAGCTAGGGCTTTGGCGTAGAGGCCCATGTTACTGGGAAAGCGCACTTTATTGTTGCGAGCGGTTTGTAGAATCTCATAGAACACTAGACTGAAGTTGAGTTCTGAGAGATTGACGTTGGCATATTTGCGCAACATGCGATCGTAATCAGTTTCTAGACGCGCTAAATTTACAGCCGTGTGGCTGGACGTTCCCAGTTGTAGTGTGAGTTGAACACAGCGCTGTGCATCCATATCTGCGATCGCCAAGATCATCTCGGTCAGAATTTGCTGCGTGCGTGGGTCTAAGCGTCCCATCATGCCGCAGTCTAAAATTGCGACTCGTCCATCTTTGAGGTAAAACAGATTTCCGGGATGGGGATCGGCGTGGAAGAAGCCATCAATGTAAAGTTGCTGGAAGAAAACTCGAAACAGCAAAACCGTAATTTGCCGTCGTTCTTCTTCGGCAATGATGGTATCGGCACTGGGACGAATCTCAGCAGATAACAACGGCACCCCATCTAGCCACTGCATCACCAGCAACTTTTCTGAGGTTAAGTCCCAATTGATTTCTGGAATCACTAGACGAGAGGGGTCAAACCAGCGACTCTTGGAGAGATTGCGGCGTAGCTGATCGGTGTAGCTGGCTTCCTGGCAAAAATCTAGTTCTGCTTGGAGGGCACTGGTAAATTCTTCGGCGATCGCGACAATGTCGTACTCTTTACCCAGCTCGGTGCGGGCGGCTAAGTCTGCCATGCCTCGAATTAAAGCGATGTCTTGTTTAATCACTGCTTCCAAGCCAGGCCGCTGCACTTTCAGCGCTACTTCTCGACCATCTACTAAGGTGGCGTGATGGGTTTGGGCGATCGATCCTGCTGCAACAGGTTCTGTGTCAATCGCAGCGAACACTTCCTCCAGTGGGCGGCGTAACGCTTGCCGAATCACCATCTCGATTGCTGGCCAAGCTACCGGAGGCACTTCGTCTTGTAGGGTGGAAAGTTCCTCAATGTATTCAGCTGGGAGCAAGTCAGGGCGAGTGCTGAGTAACTGGCCCAACTTGATATACACAGGGCCTAAATCAACCAAAATATTGCGGAGCACGGCAGGAGGGGGCAACCTCGGCTCGTCTGCCTTACCTCCAGTCAACAAGCGGCGCATGAAGTCCCAGCCGTTGCGGAGGACTACTTCAATAATTTCTCGCTGGCGGGAGCTAGTTTGTGCTAAGAACACGGGACTTCCTAGAGAGAGGGCAGAGGCATGAGTCAGTGAACTGCGATCGCTCGTAGCCAGAATTGGAGAAGCTACTGGCATTGCTACAGTCACTGACTCTCTTCTAACGCCTAACGCTTCAGTTCGCCAAGTCCCACAAGAGAGATTTCCAGGTTGGCTCTAAAGTAAGTGCTCTAGGTCAGGGCGATCGCGCAGCTTACCCAATGCTTGTTTAATTTCCTGGGTACGGTCTTTTTTGACAATTAAGGTAACATTGCCATCACGCACCACGACCACATCTTCCAAACCAATGGTGACGATCACATCCTCGTCGTTGGTGGCGTAGAGAATCGCGCCTTCTGTGTCCAGACCGACATGAGTTGCCAGCTCAACATTGGCATTTTCTCCTTTCAGCAATCGCTCGATCGCGGTCCAATCACCTAAATCATCCCAACCGAAGCCTACAGGCAACACATAGGCTTTTTGAGTTTTCTCCATCAGAGCGTAGTCAATGCTCTTTTTGGGCAGATGGGGATAAGAGCTGGGGCCTTGTTGCTCTAGTAGGTGCATCAGTTCTGGCGCATGTACGCGGAGTTCATCTAAGGCAACTCCAGCGCGAAAGACAAACATACCGCTGTTCCAACTGAAGCGACCACTGGCAAGGAAGGCTTCTGCGGTCTCGCGATCGGGCTTCTCGGTAAAGCGATCGACTCGGTAAGCAGAAAATCCAGCATAGCTGCCTACTGCTTCTCCTTGGGCGATGTAGCCGTAGCCTGTAGCAGGGGCATTCGGTTTAATGCCCAACGTCACGATCGCCGCTTGTTGGGTGGCTAATTCGCTGGCTGCGGTCAGGGTTTGCTCAAAAGTTGCTTGGTCATCAATCCAGTGGTCGGCAGGAAAGAAACCAACGACCGCATCTTCTCCATAGCGCTGAG
>DATNPE010000269.1:0-5659 GCA_036703355.1 Allocoleopsis sp.
AGATGTAACGCGGCGACAAACACCCCAACGACAACCAAGGCGAAAACTTCGAGGAATAGTCTGCCCCCAACATACCGTTGCGCGTTTCCTTGTAAATTTTGAGGCGATCGCGCTGCCAGAAATATTCCTGGAGCCTTGCCAGCCCCGCCATCTCTCCTCCTTTAAACTGCACCATCGCCCGCTCATCCACCACAGACGGTTCTAGCCCCAAATCTGACAGGTGCGGCAACTCACCCACCTCTACATCGGGCATGGAAGACAACTTCTGAGGTGTCGGAAACGTCGGGTCAACATTGGCATACTTCTCTACTTGCTTCCGGAAATTGGTAAACAGTTCCGGTAGCTCAGCAATCTCAAACGGCAAATTATCAGGATGGTAGAGCGTGTGCCCCCAAAAAGTTTCCAGCTTCACCCTCAAAGGTCGCAATGCAGTCTGCAAAGCAGTTTCAACTGCCGTCTCCTCAGAGGTGACCTCACCATGACAGTAAATCGCCGAAATTTGCAGTTGCTTAACTAATTCCGGAATGATGGCTTCAGGCAATCCCCGTCGAACGATCAAATCACTGCCCAGCGATCGCAAGCTTGCCCGTAAATCTGCGATCGCCTCCAGCAAAAACTGCGCCCGAAACGCCCCCGTCTTCGGAAACCCAAACGAAGTTTGCCCAAACTGCCGAGCATCAAAACAATAAAAAGGAATTACCTCAGCCCCAGCCTGCAACGCCTCATGCAAAGGCTCATGGTCATGCAGTCGCAAATCATTGCGAAACCAAATCAAAATCCGTTTTTCAGCCACAACTAATCTTTCAATTCAATCTAAATCGGGAAGCAAGTGTTACCTCTGGAGGGGGTCTGGGGGACGCAGCCGTCCCTCAGCGGGGGTTTGGGGGCAGGTGCCCCCAAGGCTCGGATTTACCCTACCAATAAAAACTAAAAATCAGCACTCAAAGGCGTACGCGGGAACGGAATCACATCCCGAATATTCGTCATCCCCGTCATAAACTGCACCAACCGCTCAAACCCCAATCCAAAACCCGCATGTGGCACCGTGCCATACCGACGCAAATCCAGATACCACCAGTAAATTTCCGGGTCTAACCCCTGCGCTTGAATTCGCCGCTCCAACACATCCAGACGCTCTTCCCGCTGCGACCCCCCAATAATTTCCCCAATCTTAGGCGCGAGAATATCCATCGCCCGCACCGTCTTCTCATCATCATTGAGGCGCATATAGAACGCCTTAATCTGCGTCGGGTAATCCGTCAGAATCACAGGCTTCTTAAACACCTCTTCCGCCAAGTAGCGCTCATGCTCCGACTGCAAATCTAGACCCCACTCCACCGGATACTCAAACTTGCGGTCCGATTTCTGGAGCTGAGCGATCGCCTCCGTATAAGTCAGCCGCTCAAACTGATTGTTAATAATGTTGTCAGCCGTCGCCAGCACCGTATCATCAATCCGCTGATTGAAAAACTCCATATCTTCCGGACACCGCTCCAGCACCGTCTTGAAGATGTGCTTCAGAAACGCCTCCGCCAGATCCATATCCCCTTCCAAATCGCAGAAGGCCATCTCTGGCTCCACCATCCAGAACTCAGCCAAGTGACGGGAAGTATTGGAATTTTCCGCCCGGAACGTTGGCCCAAACGTATAGACATTGCTAAACGCCGTCGCCATAATTTCGGCTTCCAGTTGACCACTCACCGTCAAGTAAGCAGGTCTACCAAAAAAGTCCTGGCTGTAGTCAATTTCTTGCTGATCCGTCAGTGGCACCTTCTTCAGGTCCAGGTTGGTGACAGCAAACATCTCCCCCGCCCCCTCACAATCGCTGGCGGTAATCACCGGAGTATGGACCCACAAAAAGCCCCGCTCTTGGAAAAACTCATGAATGGCAGCAGCACAAGCATTCCGCACCCGAAACACAGCCCCTAGAGTATTGGTGCGCGGTCGCAAATGCCCGATTGTACGCAAAAACTCAAACGAGTGTCGCTTCTTCTGCAACGGATAGGTTTCTGGGTCTGCTTCTCCGTAAACCGTCACCGTCTCAGCTTTGAGTTCAATCCGCTGTCCCTTGCCCTGCGAAGGCACCAAGGTTCCAGCCACCTGCACCGAAGCACCTGTGTTAATCCGCTTCAGTACCTCGTCATAATCGGGCAAGTCCTGATTTAACACCACTTGCAGGCTGGCTAAGGCAGACCCGTCGTTGACTTCCACAAAGGCAAAGCCCTTCAATTCCCGCTTGGTCCGAACCCAACCTTGAATGGCTACAGCTTCATCGGGTTCACCACTCCGCAATACTTCTGCAATCCGTCGTGTCACCATCATCATTAAAACCGGGGGCTAATTCGTACAGGACTTCAAAATCCAGCCTACAACAACGCCCAAACCGCCAAACCGCACTGCCTGCCAGAACACATCCTTGAGGCTGTTCCAGGAGAGTAACCGACTTTCTAGCGCCACCTCCAAAGCCTCCAACTGCTGCCGAATTTGCTTGAGTTCAGCTTGCAGTTCTTGGCGCACTTCCTGCGATCGCGTCCATCGCAAGTCACGCTGCACTTGGTCTAAGCGCTGTTGCAGATCGCTTTGACGGGATTGGTCGTCCTGAATTTGAGTGTAACGCTCTTTGAGGGATTGCAGCGATCGCTCTAGTTCCTGCAATGTCTGCTCAAAGTCCTGCTCGAAAGTGGCAGCAGATTCAGCAGAGGTAGGCTCTGCATCCGGTTCTTGGGGAGAAGGCGACGATTCTGGCGGTAGCTTCATGGCATCAATAGTAAAGTAAGGTTAGATGCCAACCCAGCTCATACGCCTTTAGGACTGTTTATGCCGGATGCAACCTCCAAACCAACGGCGATCGCTCAAGGTCTGACTGCGCCTGAAACCGCTCGCTTGCAAGAATTCACTACCCTCGAACTGGCCCAAGCGCTAGCCGCTCGCTTGACCTTAACAGACATGGACTGGCATCGGCTAAAGTCTAACCGGAAAGTGCGCGCTAGCGAACAAGCCGCCGCCGCTTTAGTATTTCTGCTCAAAGATCAACCAGAAGAAGCGTTACCGCGCTTCCGCCAAGCCGCAGGATGGCTCGACCACTCGGTCTCTGCGCCGCCCTGCCCTACCCACGGTCATCGCTCAGCCAAGCCAGCTGCAAACTCAGCATCCGAAGCTTAGAACATTGCAGACTGAGGTACTTCTACAACCTACGCAAGTGCTTCAGCTCTGCTCTGATTCGGCATCTTGGCTGGGATCAAGCTTCCGCTCTGGCAATGTCAGTTGAATGGTGCTGGAGCGACGGAGTTTTGTTTCAACTATAGCGGTCGTGGCTGTGGTGGCTGTGCCCTTCACGAGAGTCTCAGATCCAGCAAAGGCGTCGGCGACTGGATGATAGAGCAGGGTCAAGAGGCAAGAGCACCCAGCCAACAAGAACAAATCGAGATTTTTGGAACGAAATAACCAGTTGTGCGCTCGCTTCACAGTTGTACCCATGTTTTCCAACAAGAATCCTGACAAAATGACTGGATTTCAGGGCTAGGAGTGCCTGAGCATTCAAAAATAGTAGCCCACATTACTCTGTGTGCTGCCCTGATCACTACTGCCTAAAATAGAATGCCCTGAATCAGGACGTTCAATACGTTAAATCTAAAAACCAAACTTGTTAACGAACCAGAGGTAACCTGAAGCGATTGTTGACCTCTTTGCAGAGTTTTAACTCCGTCCCTGCGGCATTCCAATGGACTTGATCGAATACTTGGTAAAGAATGTATAAACCTCGACCACATTCTTTCTCGTTATGGGGCAAGTGTTCCGCACAATCAGATTGACAAGAGGTCGGAGGTGCGAACCCTGAGCCCTGGTCGGAAATAATCCACCAATACTGGTTTTCGACGATCGAGAAGCGAACTAGTACCGTTTTACTAGGGTCTAGCTTGTTGCCATGCTTCGCTGCATTCACCAACGCTTCTTGCAATCCTAACCGAATCTCTGCCTGCCACTGGGCTGGAACTTCTGCCAGCAGCAAATCCAGGACTGGGTAGAGATAGAGGGTAGAAGCAAAGCTAACTGTGCCCCAATTGCGCCCTACAGGCCGAAGTGAAACCGCAATCACTTAAAAAACCCCGTAGTTTCAGGTGGACAAACAAACTTTAGGTTTGTTAAGCAATCACCCTGAGAATAACTTAGTGACCTTCTGTGACTCAAGTCCGAGTGGGTCAATACCGCATGTTTAAACACTAGAAGGGAGTTGCCAGCTTAACACTACGGTAATCACTGAAAGTTAACTCAGTCATTACAAATTGGTTAAATACTGGAACAGATTGATTTTTTATCGCTGAGTTTATGTTGCTTGGAATCCAAGGTTTCCAGTTTTTTTAAGTTTTTTGGATTATTAACTTACCAATAGTATTGTACCGAAATTGCCCTTGAAAATATAGTCACTCCTCAAGACTGACCTGGCAGCAAAGCTTCAGTCAGTGGCGATCGCTATCAGCCTGCCTAGGTTTACAGGGTTTTTAGTGATTGTAATGATTGGGCTAAGGTTCGCCGAAATTGGGCAAATTCAAAGTTTTCAATTGTTTTTTGGCGCAAAATTTCTGGCTGATACAACACAGGATTGGGATAAATTCCCTGAAGAATTTGCGTTAGATTTTGGGCGATCGCATTCACATCTTCGGGATCAACCAAGCAGCCAATCTCACCCTTTAACAGGGGATCAACCGCTCCGTCTTGGTTTCCAGCCAGTACAGGCTTGCCACAAGCTAAAGCTTCTAAGTAAACGATACCGAATCCTTCGCCACGACTGGGCAGCGCAAACACATCACAGAGATTGTAGTGATCCGCTAGTTCTGACTCAGGAACAAATCCTGTCAGCGTGACACAGTCTTGTAAACCGAGCTGACGCACTAACGCTTCAATGTGAGGAATATTGTTGCCCTTGCCAGCCAAAACATAGTGGGCATTGGGAATCTGCTGGCGAATCTGCTGTAGCGCCTGAATAATTTGGTTGTAGCCCTTGTAGTTGGTATTTTGATCGAGACGAGAAACGGTCAGGATCACGGGCTGGTCGGGCTTGAGGCCATAGCGCTCCAATAAATATTGGGGCTTAGGCGCAATTTGAAACCGACCCGCATCAAAGGCGTTGGGTAAAACAGTGACTTGATTTGCCTCTAGACTTTGCTCCTGGAGCAGGCGATCGCGCGTATAGTGGCTCACAGCCATCACTCGGTCGGCACGTTGCAGGACAGACTGGAGGGCTTTATTCTCCACATTCCAAGCTTCTAAACCATGCAAAACCACTCCATAGGGGATGCCTGTCCAGAACTTGAACCAATCGAAAACAACACTATAAAAATCTAAGTGGGTAGTCAAAATCAGATTAGGGCGTTGCCATAACCCCAGCCCAAGCATTTTGGCTGCTGCCAGAATCGCCTTGCCATAGCGCCGCCACCGATTGCGATCGCCATGAGATTGGCCAAAATAATGAAATCGTGTCTGCGGCAGAAACTCCAAGTTTTGTAGATTCGTGCCATCAGCACGGTCATATTTTAGGAAGACATCATACTGAGCTTCCGGGTACAAGTCTTGTAATGCTCGCAGCAAGACTGCTGAGTAGACTTGGATGCCACCCATATAGCCAAAAATGTTGGGAAAGAGCAAATAGAAGTGAGGCTGC
>DATNPE010000270.1:0-4624 GCA_036703355.1 Allocoleopsis sp.
TCGAAAAGGCAACGGCACATGTTGTCATGCGTACCCATCCATCCGGTCAGGTAATTTTATTGGAAAATGACTGGGGTAGCTCTGTCTACTTCATTTTGGACGGTTGGGTTAAGATTCGGACTTACAACCTAGATGGTAAAGAGGTCACGCTCAACATCCTAGGGAAGGGTGAATTGTTTGGAGAAATGGCTCCTCTCGATGAGGTTCCCCGCTCCACAGATGTGATCACGCTGGCTCCAACCGTGATTGGCAATATGCCCGCTCAAGATTTTGTGCAGTTGATCCACTCGGAACCTTTGGCAGGGATTCGGTTGGCTCAGCTCATGGCGCGCCGCTTGCGTCAGGTAAATCGGAGATTGCGACTGCGAGAGTCGGACAGCACTTCACGGGTGGCAGATATTTTGCTATTTCTGGCTGAGGGGCAGGGAAAACGTAGCCAAAAAGGCGTGGAAATTCCCAACTTGCCGCATCGGGAGCTCAGCAGTTTGAGTGGCTTGGCTCGTGAAACAGTGACGCGAGTCTTGAACAAGCTGGAGAAAAAAGAACTGATTGTCCGCGATCGCGACATTCTTTGCATTCCAGACATGCATGCGCTAGAGCGACTTTTGGTGTAAGCCCAATCTAGGCGATCGCCGAGTTGCATTTCTTGCTGAAGAGGCTGATCTGGGTTCGCTGATGGGTTCTAAAGTTTAGGTATAGAGTAGATCTGCTAGCTTACCTGACTATGCATGAGTGATTCTGCCGAAGATCGTCCTGAGGGACGGCCAGAGAGACGACCAGAAAGACCGCCAGAGAAACCGAACGCTCCCCTGACCCTAGCTGAACCGGAAGTCAAAAGTGCTGCGCCTCTAGCAATGGTGGAGACAGCCTTTTTGGCCAGTACTGCCAGCTTGATTTGGTTGGTCAACTATTACTTTCCGATGGGACCGTTGCTCCGCATTTTTTTTCCGGTTCCCATTGCTCTCACTTATCTGCGCTGGGGCCACCGAGCCGCCTGGATGTCAGCTTTGGTGTCTGGGTTGCTGCTATCGGTGCTGATGGGACCAACCCGCAGCATTTTATTTTTTATTCCATTTGGGCTATTGGGCGTTCAGTTAGGGGCGTTGTGGCGGCGGCGAGCTCATTGGCTGATTTCCATTGGGATTGGCACCATTATTGGTACCTTTGGCTTCTTTTTCCGCATCTGGCTGGTTTCAATTCTGCTAGGTGACGATTTGTGGGCATACATCACAACCCAGATCACTGAATTGGTGGAATGGGGTTTTGTCAAGCTTGGGCTACTGGTTCAACCGGAGCTGACCCTAATCCAGGCGATCGCAGCTGTGATGATCGTCATTAACAACATTGTTTACTTATTTGTCGTCCATCTCGCAGCTTGGCTCCTGCTAGAGCGCTTGGGCAACCCAATTCCAGCTCCTCCCAAGTGGGTACAAGTGATTCTGGACTACGAGGTTGATTAATGTCCGCAGCGGCCATGATTCGGGTGTATACGCAAGCGCAACTCGGAGAGCAATGGCTCCAGCGCTATCAACACCGTTCCCCTTTGTTTGCCTGTGTGTTGGGGTTCACCGCCACAGGGTTAATTCCAGGCATCTCTGCTGCGGGTGCGACTCCAGAAAACCGCCTCTACACCGCGATCGCAGATGCCGAGTTTCTCTACTGCGGTCCGCAAGCTCAGCCGTGCTATCCCTTACCACCGCTCCAAGCAGGTGCTTCACCAGTTCTAATTTCCAGAGCTGTCATTGAAGCCCAAGCGATTCCTCTTTACTTATTCAATGCAGGTCTACCCGTTCCACCAACTGTTCCTTGTATTGATTTAGGGGGGGCTCCTGCTGCTTGTCTGAGCCAAGGTCGAGCGCTAGAGCTACATATAGTTCAACATCTTCTGGAGCTAGGTTTAGCATGGGGAGAGCAACTTGCCACTGAGGTGGGGCTAGGTTATTTGATTTTGGGGGAATGCGTCGTTGGTGGCACCACCACAGCCCTCGCTGTTTTGACAGGTTTAGGCATTGCTGCCGCTGGCAAGGTCAATAGCAGCCACCCCACCTGCAACCACACTGAAAAGTGGGCCATTGTTCAGGCAGGGATGCGGCGAGCAGGTCTGATAGCGTCAAGCGTCGATCCGTTGGAGCTGGTGGCCGCCGTGGGTGACCCAATGCAGATGGTGGTGGCGGGCATGGCGATCGCAGCCAGTCGGAGTTGTGGCGTCATGCTGGCTGGCGGTACGCAAATGCTAGCGGTTTATGCTTTATTACGAGCGATCGCCACAACTTATCATCTGTCCTGGCAGCCAGAGCAAATTGTGGTTGGCACGACTCGTTGGGTGGCAGAAGATGCCACAGGGGACACCGTTGGCTTGGCAGATTTAATTGGCGCAGTTCCTCTCTTAGCCACACAGCTGCAGTTCACAGCAACCCGCTATCCCCAATTACAAGCTTATGAGCAAGGCTATGTGAAGGAAGGGGTGGGAGCTGGCGGCTGTGCGATCGCAGCTTCTCTTTACCAGGACTGGAATCAAGCACAATTATTGCAAGCGATCGAGGCGTTGGCAGAACGCTATTGCCAAATTGATTGGAGGCAAAACATCCTTCTAAATCGTTCGTAAAGCCAGCAGCACGATCGCAGATACACTCAAATTTTACGAATGCACTCTTTGAGAGAGTAATTGTTCTTCTAAAGCCGCAATCCGGTTGTAGGCTGCCGTCAATTGAGCAGTCAGGCGACGAATTTGGATTTCAGGCGCTAGCTCCCGCTCGCTACTCTGGTCTTCCATGCTGGGATAGCTAGTATCGGTTAATACATCCTTGTGGTCCATTCCCATCTCCCGGCTGCTATGGGTGGAGTAAGGATAACGTCTGCTAGGAACCTCAGGGTGAGTGGATGAGGCGTGATGGATCGCTAGCAGCTTCATTTCAGCTACAGCGTCCGCAAGTCGATGATTGAAATGCTCAATCATATGCTTTTGCAGCTCATCAACTTTTGTGTTTAAGGCAATGACTTGTTCTTGAATTGGGTCCATGAGATGCCCTAGTTAGCCTAGTGAATTCTCTTCATCCTAGGAAAGGATTCATTATCGTGCCTATTATTGCTGAATAATTTAACGTTTCGACAAGATAGCATTAGGTATTTATTCAATAAAATTTGAACAAATAATAAAGGTTTTACTATCGGGAAGAATTAATTAAACTCAATACGAAATTCTATTAGCAATAGTCCCGAGATTTTGTATCCATGCCAGCTTGACTTCAGTAAGATTTTCTATTTTTTAGATCAGCTTTAGTGGTACTTGAAATCACAAGAATCTGAAGCGTGAAGCGACAACGCTGATTATCCTTGCCTGATGACCAACGATAAATCCACTTTCGGCAAAGTCAGTAAATTTACGATCGCCCCCTCTCAATTTAGAACGAGGCATCCTAGAATCTCAAAAGAAGCAAACCGTGCAGCAAACCTTTAAAATCAAGACTCTGTAGGCTTTTGGGTAAATTCTGCTATTCCTCTTGAATCGCGATCGCAGGCTTCACATTGATGCATTCACAACCGTCAAACTACTCTCTCGAAGCAGTTAAGGATGTATACTCATCCTGCTATCTATCGGAAGTGGAGACAAGACCCGCAATTAGTTAAACTTTTGTACCGCTAGTCTCATGAAAGTCCTGTCTGATTCTCTTGAATTAATAACTCATAAAAATTCAACTACAACCACCCAAAGAAATGCTGAGCTTTAAAGATTTTTTTATAGCCTGTGCTGGCGTATGGACAACCGAGAGAACTTACCATTTTGTCACTGAAGGAAGAATTGAGCGTTCCTATACGGAATACCAAGTTCAGCCTCTAACCGCATTGGATAAAAAGCAGATTTTAGAAGTTTCTGAATCTTCAAGGTTGCAATTACGAAATCCGAGCAACGATCTGGCAACAATGGCTAACCAAGATAGCCTGCCAGGATTTGCGATCGCGTTTAATACCCGCTCTGAAACCGGAGAAACGGTCTCTATGAGCCTACAAGCTTTGTTTGTCGCTGACTCGTTGGTTGTCGCTCCAGATATTTCCAGCTTGACCCCGCGTTTACCGATCGCTGCTGAGGTACCTGAGGAACCAGCCGGAGAAATCATTCGAGGATTTTATTTAAGGAATGAAGGCTACTCCGAAGCAGGCGCGATCGCAGGTCGCTTTACCTATCAGCCCACCCGCCAGACGCTGGAAATGACAACGTTCTACAATCGTTCTGTAGCGGTTGATCAAATGCGTTTAATTGCACCAAACGTACGCCTCCGCACGATCGTTACGTACCAGCGGCCTCAACCCCATGAGACCCCAAGTGTGATTGATTTAATTGGCTTTGGAGTTGAGCACAAACAGTCGGCGTAGGAGTCACAAAATTTTCATGGATCGACGGTCTTTTCTACAGGGAGTGGGCGTTTTAGGGCTGAGTCAGGTGCTGGCAGGCTGTGGCGGGTCAGGCCGTGAGTCCCTCAAAGTTCGGCTACTCAAAAGCTCGATTCCGCCGCAAATCCTCGATAAGTTTCGTCGGAGCCTGAAGCAATCGGCTCAGCTTGATTTTGCTCCAGAACCCCAGCTAAGCCAGATATTTGCCCTGCTACAAAGCTGGAAACAGCAGGCA
>DATNPE010000271.1:0-2819 GCA_036703355.1 Allocoleopsis sp.
AGTTGTCCGTGAGCGATCGCCTCACACTCATCAGTACTATCATCCAATCCCTGCAAGATACAGCCCAGGATGAAGACTGGCAATATCTAGTAACACGTCCCCATCCCTGGCGACGGCAACTCTACATCAAAGGACGCAAACTCCTTGCCTCAACCATTTGGCAAGACATGATGGTAAACGAGATGACTCCAGAACAAGCAGCAGAAAACTGGGATTTACCTCTACCCACAATCTACGAAGTTATTCGTTATTGCGAGAGTCATCGGGAACTGTTGAAGCTAGAGGCAGACGAGGAACGCTATCGTCTAGAAGAAAAAGGAGTTTCACTTGAGTCTACGACTGCTCCTTGACGAAGATTCTCAGGCAAAATACTTGATCAATTTGCTTCAAACAGCAGGTCATGATGTGCTTACTGTTAATGAAGCAGATTTGATGAGTCGGTCAGACTCTTTTGTACTAGTCTAGCGAGACAGCAAGGACGAGTACTATTAACCCGTAACTGCGCTGATTTTCAGGAACTTCACCAAGCTAATCCAGTGCATCCAGGTATCTTGGCAGTATTTCAAAGCTCTCACCTAGCTAAAAATATGAATTATCAAGCGAAGGACGCTTGGGCGTCCCGCTTCGCTATCGTGCAGGCAATAGCCAATCTCGAAGCAGCAGAGTACACCATTAAAAATCAGTTTGTCATTCTGAACCAATTGCACTACTGATTGAGTGAGGAAATACGCAAAACAGCATTGGCTTACCAGTAGAAGCTGGAAATAACGGCTCTGCCCAAAGTTAGATTTATGTCACTCTCTGAGTTCAAAGCTCACAAATTCTCCTACTATTAAGGAAATAAACTTTCAGTATTTTTTTGATCATTTTATCTGTATTGGCATAATTTTTTAAATCATGACTTCTTTAAACCCTCAAAACGAAAAAATTCTTGTGGCTTTTATGACCGCCCTTGGTCGCCAGGATGAATCTTTGCCATTGGGACTGCAACAACAGCTTCATGCTATTGGTCAGAATCTGGAGGCTCGGATTGTGGAACTGCCTACGATCGCAGCTAGCCTCCCGAACTTAAATCAGGCATATCAAACCGCTCTAGCTGATGCCCAAATGGATGAAGGTGAACAAGGCGCAACGCTTGTTTCCACAAATCAGGATCATAGCTCTCAACTTCGCGATCGCGCAGCCCAAATTTTCACAGCTCCAGACCCGGTTCAAGCTGCTCAACGAAATCTGCCTGGAAGGTTTGGGCAAGTCGCCTCAAATCCCTTTAAACGGTTCTTTGGTAGGGGTTAAGAAAATAAAGCTGAATCAAATATTAGGCTTTAGCCCGAGAATTTCATTCTTAGGGCAATGAGCTTTTGTTGTTGATAAGTCCCACAAGCCTAACCCGAATTAATCCTTATCGATAAAAAAGGCGTGACGCTCAATCTATTGATAGCTCAGGGTTTTCGCTTTTTGCGACAAGCCCTAATGACTGAAGTGTTGGTCACGTCAGCTTCTGTGTTTATAGTGAAAGCATTGATAAATTATGCGATCGCTCATCCTAAAATTCACGAGAACAATATTTCCCAGCAACTCGCAGCATAGCGGCCAAACTTTTTTCTACATCAGCATCCGTTGTTGCCCAAGACGAAACACTAATTCGCATCGCCGTCTGCCCTTGCCAAACCGTACTGCCACACCAACAAGTCCCCTCGGCTTGAATATCGGCAATCACCCGATGAGTTGTTTCTGCATCCCCAAAGGATACTAAGACTTGATTCAACACCACATCGTTGAGAATGGGGTAACCAGCAGCTTTCAACTCCTTGGCAAAATGTTTAGCATAGCGACAGGTACGCTCAATTAAGTCTGCCAATCCAGAGCGACCCAATGAGCGCAAGGCTGCCCACACTTCAACGCCACGCGCACGCCTCGATAATTCAGGAGTATAGTCTGATGGGTTGCGCTGTTCGCTAACGGTGGGTAAATACTCGGCAGTAATCGCCATTGCCGCTTGCAACGCCTTGGCATCGCGAACAAACGCCAACCCACTGTCATACGGTACATTCAACCACTTGTGAGCATCAGTCGCCCAAGAATCTGCCTCTTCCATACCAGCCGTGAGGTGTGCCAACGATGGGGCTGCTGCGGCCCAGGGTCCGAATGCACCGTCTACATGCACCCAAGCTCCCACTTCTTTAGCGCGATCGCAAATCTCTCCAACTGGATCGCACGCACCTGTGTTCACATTTCCGACTTGGGTACAGATAATCGCAGGGCGAGTCAGGGTGGGAATGGCATCCGGACGCATCCGCCCCTGCTCGTCAACAGGGACTTTCACAACTCGGCTTCGACCTAATCCCAGCAATCCCAAAGCTTTCAACAAGCTTGGGTGCGCTTCCTCGCTGACGGCAACCGTAATCGGTGGCGCACCAAACAACCCGTCTGCTTCTACATTCCAACCCTCTCGTTCGAGTACCGCGTGGCGGGCGGCGGCTAATGCGGTAAAGTTAGCAACAGTTGCTCCCGTGACGAAGGCACCACCACACTCGGCAGGGAGATGCAGTACGTCGAGGAGCCAGCGCAAAGCTACCTGTTCTAGCAAGGCTGTAGCTGGGGTGATGCGATAAAGCCCACAATTTTGATCCCACGCGGCAGCTAGCCAGTTGGCTGCTAAAGCGGCAGGTAGGGAACCACCCGTGACAAATCCGAAGAAGCGGGAACCTGCCTGTGACATTGATGCGGGTGAGCCAACTCGATCGAGTAGTTGCAAGACGAGTTCGGCATCGACAGGCTCATTGGGCAGGGGTTCATCAAACTGGATGAGGTTTGCGATC
>DATNPE010000272.1:0-5595 GCA_036703355.1 Allocoleopsis sp.
ATCTCGCCATAGTTGCCCACATGCTTAATAATTCGCACTGTGAAGTCGTTGGGTAAACCTGCGCCTTCCCCTAAGTTGCCTTCAATCCCCAAAAAGCGCCGCATCCCTGGATCTTTGCTACTACTCGCCAGTTGCGTCACATTTTTGGAGTTGACCCCCATTTCTTCGGCATTGATCAAGGTGTAAATCGTCCAGCGTACCGCATCGTTCCACTTGGCGTCACCTGCTGCTACCGCTGGAGCTAGCGGTTCTTTAGAAACCACATCCGTCAAAATCACATGGTCGTCAGGCTTGGGTAAGGCGCTACGGCGGGAAAGCAACTGCGAGCGATCGGAAGTCACCGCATCACAACGGCCTTCTTGGTAAGTGGCAAACACAATATTGACATCTTCAAACACTACGGGAGTGTAGGTGATGTTGCGTTTCCGCATCTCATCTGCCAGGTTTTGCTCGTTGGTCGTGCCCGTTTGGGTGCAAATGGAGCGGCCTTTCAGGTCAGCTAGAGTTTTGATGCCGCTATCTTTCTTCACCATCACGCCCTGACCGTCGTAAAAGACTACAGGTGCAAATTCCAAGCCGACGGAGGTGTCACGGCTCATGGTCCAGGTGGTGTTGCGGCTGAGAATATCCACTTCCCCTGTTTGCACAGCCGTAAAGCGTTCCTTAGCGTTGAGGTTACGAAACTCAACCGCATCTGGGTTATCAAACAGAGCCGCAGCGATCGCTCGGCAGACATCTACATCTAGACCCGAATATTTGCCGTCTTGCCCCACAAAACTAAATCCTGGTAGCTCGCCACTGACACCACACACAACATTGCCACGACTAATGATGGTGTCTAGTTGGCTTTGCCGCTGTTGTTGGCTACATCCCACTACGGAAAGCCCCATCAACACGGTTGCCATGATGAAAGAATGCCATTGACGCATAACTGCCGCTTCACTCTCTTTGAATAGACCCCAGTGAGGCAAGAGGGGTAACCAGAACCAGTGAGTCCGTCTGGCTTTGGCCTCAAACCTTCGATCGAGTCTTATCTTACAGGCTTCAAAGAGTCTATTGCTGGCATTCCAGTACTAAGTTCTACAATTGCCAAACCCTAAGTTAGCTAAATGAAAAGTCTGAAATTTAAGAATGCGTTACCAAGCGTTCTTCGGCTAAGTCACGGATAAGAGGCAGCTTAGCGCGAATGTAAGCGTGGAGCATGTTGGTTTCATCCGAATCGAGCGATCGCTGAGCCTTGAGTTGCCGTAGCAACCACTGTACGAGGCTAGAATCATCCAAATTGAGCAAGATTTGGGTTTGAGCTGACTCAACTACCGCCCAAAGTTGGCGCAGCATTAAAGGAGTCATAGGTTCTCTTCCTTAATTGTCTTTTCACTTTTCCAACATATCTTGATCTGGAAATACCAAACTTGAGGTCACACAAGAAGACACAAGAGTTACAAAATCCTTAATAAAGCGATCCATAAGTTGATTTGCTTTTCAGAGTTACTTATTCGGCCTCTCTTTAACTTGATACAAAAAGCTCAGCGTCGCCCAGCGATTTACATCTAAGGCAAACATGTCTGGAGCAATGTTGAGGGTTTGGGTTGGGACCGCACTGGCTTGATGTAAATCTTGCAACAGGGCTTGAGCCACTTCCAGCGGGTTGGCTGGCGCACCTAACCGTTGCACTTCTCCCATCGGGCGCATGGCTGCTTCTAGGGTGGCGAGGGTTTGGCTAAATGGAGCAGGACTGAAAATCAAGTAGGTTTCTACCAAGCCAACTGGACCCCGTACTGTCCACTGAAGCGAGTTTTTGGCTTGCGGCACGCTGAGAGTCTCACCAGGCGCGATCGCGTTTTGCTTCAAACTCGATTTGGCTTCGCTGCCATCTGAAGTTGGGGTGGTTTGGCTAGAGTAGAGCGCAATCAAGCTGCCACTGCTGTCTAAACTGAGCACCACAAAGTAGAGCGGGCGATCGCTGTAATTGGTGACTTGATATCGAATTTGGCTACCAATCGGCAAAGCAGGCACTCCCAATTCCAGAGCGGGGGTAGGAGGGGAATTGGCTGAATTGGCTCGCCCCGCCGTTCGGGTTAGCAGCACCGTGGGCTCTGAGGTGACGAGTTCTAGGGTGGCCTTCACATCCAGATGTGAAGCAGCTTCATTCGCACTCAAGCGAAGAAACTTCGCAGCCAAACGAGTTTTGAGATGGGGTAGGAGTCGCTGAATGGCCGACTTGACTGCTTCTCCTCCTTCTCCCAAGCTGTTAGGAATTAACTGCCGACTGACCGAAAACAAGCCATAACTGCGAGGCGGAGTACCGAGATCACTGCTGCGGGCCAGGTCAGATTCAGTAGTTGCCACCTCAACAACTGCGGCGGTGGCGGGACGTACCGCTTCACTGACTCGGCCTAATAACGTGTCGGCTGGCTGTTCTCCTGCCGTAACCACCGTGACGTAAGACGTGGCCGAAAAGGCACTGGTCGCATCCACTCGTTCAATCCGCTCCAAGCTGGAGTCTAAAGCGATCGCCAATCGTAAATTGCGAGGAATCACCCGGACTGCTTCTTGCACCAGTTGGCCCACTTGCAACTTGAAGTCAGCCGCCGCTTCTCCCACGCTGGAAATTCGAGCTTTAGCGGTCAGACCACTCCGGGCATAAATCTGCACTTGCAACGGTGGCACTGGACTTGACGCTTCCGAGGTTCCGTCTGTTGGGGTGTTAGCAGCGATCGCACTTGCCTCGCTATTTGGCGTTGCACTTGCCAAGCTGCCATTTTCAAAAGGAGAAACAACGGTCAGCACCGAGCTTAATCCGTAGCCTTCTAGAGCAGGGTTGAGCCAACCTCCTAACCAGAGCTGGCCTGCTTTGCCATCCTCATCAACGGATGTAATCACGCCCTCCGCACCTAGGCGATCGCTAGGAACGGTGTAGTAGGTCAACAAAGCTTGCTCACGACTTTGTAACCCCAGCAGCGTTGGTTGTTCTTTGCCCACCCACTGAGCCAAAGTTGCCGTGGTGCGATTAAAGCTGACTTGAATCGAAGTTGCAGGAGCCACGGACCAGAGATATTGGGTCAAGGCATAGGTCAATGCCCCAGCACTAAAACCGCCCCATTGAGCTTCAAAGGCTGGTGCTTGAGACGAGCTAGAGGTTGTCGCGCTGGCTAATTCATCTAAACTAGCGGCGGCTAAAACTACACCAGGGATTTGTTTAGAGCGTCGTTGCACCCCAACTTGTTCTCGCGAGGCTTGAATTCGGCTCAACAGTTGCTCTTGAAACGCCAATTCATCTTGGCTGGGTTTACCCAAGCTCGGTTTGGGTCTGGCTCGCAGCCGCAAATTGCCTTGTAAAGAACTGCCGGGATACAGATAGCTGGTGTCTAAAACCGTAGTAACTCGGTCCGTGGCTAGCGATCGCAGCAAGAGCAGCAGCGTTTCTTCTAGTAAATCGTTGACAATGCCTTCTCCATCGATCGATAACACCCCATCCGCCGGAACTAAGCTGCTTTGCACGGTTTCTGTGGCGCTTTCTGACTGCACGCGACTGCCGTAGCCGCTGAAGTGAACCACCACCACATCTCCCGGACGGGCTTGCTCAGTCAGATGCTCTAGAAAGGCAGATTCAATGGCTTGGCGCGTAGCTTGGCGATCGGTAAGGGTGAGAATATCGCGATCGCTAAAGCCAAACCGATGAATCAACAATTCTCGCTGCAACTCCACATCCGTGACACAGCCTGCCAGAGCCGAGCCGCGAGTCGCCGTCTTGTGGAACATGCTGTCGGGGTACTGGTTAATGCCAACCAGCAAAGCCAGCTTGCGGGCGGTGGGTGCGGCTAAAACTTGAGAGTAGCGATCGCTTAACCGCATCAACCCCGCTTCACTCATCCCTAAAGCGGCTAAGGTTAAGCCAGCTTGTTGCAAAAAAGCTCGCCGCTTCAGTCCCATGCCTTTGCTTCCCCTACGGCTATCTAGATCTTAGATTTCCAGGCACTCCGTTCCGCAGCCTTGTAGTTACTTTGGCTGTCGCTGGCAGAACCCAGCCTTAACGACTGCCAGTATAAACGAAAAGCAGGGACGCACAGTGGTACGCCCCTACACCAGATTGATTAATTGTTCAGCAACGGTTACGCTTCCACAGGAACTCGCATGGCTCGGGCTAGCTCAGCCGCCACTTCAGGACGAGAGAACTCTGGAGGTGGCAACTCACCGCGACGTAGCATTTCGCGAACTTTAGTGCCAGAGAGGTGAATCCGCTCAGCAGGAGTGCTGGGGCTGGTTTTGGTCGTCGCCATGCCTTGGGTGCGAGTGCAGTAGAAGGCGTGCTCAAACTTCATGGGAGTGATGCCCAACTCAGCAGGTTCAAACTCATCAAAGATGTACTGAGCATCGTAGGTGCCGTAGTAGTCACCAACCCCCGCGTGATCACGACCGACGATGAAGTGGGTGCAACCGTAGTTCTTCCGGAGCAATGCGTGGAAGATGGCTTCACGGGGACCCGCGTAACGCATCGCAGCAGGATTGATCGCTAGAATCACCCGGTCTTTGGGGTAATAGTGCTCCAAAATAATTTCGTAGCAACGCATCCGCACATCTGCGGCGATGTCGTCTTCTTTGGTAGCGCCCACTAGCGGATGCAAGAACAAACCATCAACCGTTTCCATCGCGCACTTTTGAATGTATTCGTGAGCGCGGTGGATGGGGTTGCGGGTTTGGAAGCCCACAATGGTTTTCCAACCTTTTTCTTTGAACATGGCCCGCGATGCGGCGGGGTCGATTTGATACTGCGGGAAGAGGGGGTGCGATCCCCGCTGTAACAACCAAACTGGACCTGCCAAGTTTACTGATCCTTGGTTGTAAACCACTTTCACACCAGGATGCTTTTCTTCATCGGTGCGGTAGACATTGATGGCTTCGTGGGCTTTGTCGTAGTGATATTTCTGCGTCAGCTCCAGAACCCCAATGAACTGTCCTTGAGGATTATCGAGGCGAACCAGACCACCTTCTTTTAAAGGCTCTGCCACCTCTTCTGAGACAGAAAGAGTGACAGGAATTGACCAAGGCAGACCATTGGCCAGACGCATGTTTTCGACCACGTTAATGTAGTCTGCCTGTTCCATGAATCCAGTCAGAGGGCTAAAGCCACCAATGGCAATCAATTCCAGATCGGAGGTGGCTCGCTCATCAAGTTGAACGCGAGGCAGAAAGTCCGCTTTGTCTAGAAAGGTTTGTTTTTGCTCTGGCGTAACGATGCGATTGATCAGGTGGCCGCCGTGGGGTGCAATGCCGTCTGAATGGTGACTCAAGATAATTCCCTCTTCCTGGTAAGCGCGACGAGAAGATTGTTAATTTTTTCTAATTTTTATCCTACCTTTCCCCGGTACATCTGCGTGAATTTGGGCAATTGTTCTTGCCGCGATCGCTCTTCATTTAGTCGAAACCTCTCCCCCGTCCCCTCTCCTTTAAGGAAAGCAGGGTGGTTTCATGTTAGCCAAGAAAAAACCTCATGGACCTGATTGGCGAGATCGCGCTGGCAATCAGGCACCGTCCGCATCCCTAAGCGACGAGCTAAGGTGATGAGGAATGAATGCACCACCGCCCAGCTAATCG
>DATNPE010000273.1:0-3498 GCA_036703355.1 Allocoleopsis sp.
CTCGTTGCAGACTGCGCCAACCTTTGATTGAGCCGAGACGTAGCCCCACCAGTAACAGAGCACTGGACATCACTCCCCACACGGCTTGATCCAGACCCGTCGCGATCGCCTCTGGTAACGCGATCGAGCGAGTACTAAATCCTAAGAGAAAAGCCCAAGTACTCGGAACAGTCACAACATCGCGCAATTGAATCCACCAATGATTTTTGGCAGCACTATGGCCAAAATAACTGGCGATAAATACTGCGATGCCGTAGTTGCCCACCACGTTGCTGGTGACACTAAAGAGGACAGCCCAGCCCAAGTTATCTGTGCCAAACAAGACTTGGGCCAGAGCTAAGCCAATAAACCCCGTATTCCCCAACATCGCTGCCAAAATAAAGCTGCCGAGCGTGGCCCTCGGAGATACAGCGACACTACTGGATGTCAAGGAAATTGAGCTTGGAGTGGCATCAGAGGCGATCGCTGGCTTGAGGCTAGGCTGCCTATGGAAACCCCACCAGAAAACCAAAGCTAACCCCAGGCTCAGCAACAACACCCCCACGGCAACGGCTGGAATAAAACCCACGCGATCGGACCACTCGGTTTGTCGTCCCAGCACCAAGAGCTGTAAAGGAACTCCTACCCAATAAAGAGCCTGCCCCAGCAATTGAGGAAAGCGATCGGGCACAAACCGTAGCAGCAATAGCCCTAGTCCCGGCCAAATCAGCAGCGGAGTATAAGCACGGAACAGGGTATCCAGCATAGATAAGAACTCAGTAGGGCTGTTGATCAAGCTCAATTTGTTTACTAGACTGACCTCTCCCCAAACCCCTCTCCGAAGCAGCGAGGGGCTTTGAAATTTTTCTCCCCTTCCCTACTAGGGAAGAAGGAGCTGGGGGTTAGGTTTTAATGCTGCTCAAGAACGAGCTGCATCTTGCAAATCTCCCGGTCGAATCGAGAGTTGCTGAGTTTGTTCGCCTCGCTGCACTTGTAACTGTAGAGGTTGGTTGATGCGGCTTTGTTCTACGGCTCGTTGCAACTGTTCTGCCGTTTTGACCGACTGACCTCCCACGGCCATAATCACATCTCCCCGACGCAACCCTGCTGCGGCTGCGGGACTGTTGGGCATGACCTGCATCACCAAAACGCCACTCACTTCTGGGACGGTGAAAGGAGAGTTGGGGTTGCTGTTAGATTCTTGCGCTAGCTCCGGAGTTAGGGTCAGCAGCCGCACCCCGATGTAAGGATGAGGCACTTTGCCACCGCGAATCAGCACATCTTTGATCGCCTTGGCTTTATCAATGGGAATGGCGAAACCAATGCCCTGAGCGTCAGCCCGAATCGCCGTGTTAATCCCAATCACTTCACCGCGATCGTTGAGCAGCGGACCGCCAGAGTTGCCAGGGTTAATCGCTGTGTCTGTTTGGATAAAGTCGAGGCGCTTGTCTGGGATACCCACTTGAGCACTGGAACGGTTGAGCGTGCTGATAATTCCCAGGGTGACAGTGTTATCCAACCCTAAAGGGTTGCCGACAGCGATCGCCCAATCTCCCACTTGCACATCGCTAGAGTTACCCAGTGGTGCTACAGGCAGATTTTGGCCGTTGATTTTCACCACTGCTAAATCAGAAGGTTCATCAATGCCGCGTACTTCACCTTTCAAGGTACGGCCATCTTTGAGGGTGACGCTGACCGTATCTGCACCGCTAACCACGTGAGCATTGGTCAGAATAATGCCATTGCGATCGATGATGAAGCCAGAGCCTTGACCGCGTTGGTGATATTCCTGGGGAGCGCGGGAGTAGCCATCGCCAAAGAAGGGGCTAAAGAAAGGGTCATCAAAGAAGGGGTCGGCTGGGCGAGTGGTAATCGTGCGATCGGTGTCAATTCGTATCACCGCTGGTCCTACGCGGTTGACAGCAGCCGCCACGAAGCTACGGCTACTCTCTAGGCTGGGTGCAAGATTGGGCGGGGTATTGGGCGCGATCGCAGGCGCAGGGACAGGCGCTTCCACTGTAGCGGGACTGATCGCTGTAGCTTGATTGAGTAGTGCTGAAACCTTGGGAAGCCAAGCTGAGGGAAAAGTCCAAAGCACAGCCAAAGTCAAAGCAACGCTCAGAACAACCACCAAGGCGTAGCTACTAATTTGACGAAGCGGGAAAAAGCGTTGCTCCGAGGACGACATCACAATTCCTCCAGATTCTTCGATCGCTGGTTAGAACGACAAAAGTAAAAATAAGATATGACAAAACGCTCGGCGTAGCCACGGCACCCTAACCCAGCCAACGCTGCTACAGCCTAACGTTATTATGCTTTGGCAGCAGCACAATTCTCTCTTATTTTGAGGCTAGGGAGCATGGCAGTCACAGCCAAGCATCTATTCCGTATTCTAATTTTTCCATCCAGGAAACTTGAACCTGGCATTGCTAATCAGGCGGTTGTATAGAGCAACACAAAAACTGTTGCGGTGCGGCTGGAGTTCCTTCTTAGTATTGATGCCAGGTGCGGTTCTATCAGTTTCATGGAGAAAGCTGTAGAGACTCCCTTTGATGATGCGCCTGCTGGTCAATTTTTTAGAAGCAATTTTGAATACGTTTTACCGCGACGATGGCAGTCCTGAGTTATCTGTACAGGTTTACCGTCGTTTCTTTGTGTTGGAGACGGTAGCACGGGTACCCTATTTTGCCTATTTGTCAGTGCTGCACTTGTACGAAACGATGGGTTGGTGGCGCAAGTCCGATTGGCTGAAAATTCACTTTGCCGAAGCTTGGAATGAGTTACACCATCTCTTGATTGCGGAAGCGCTAGGCGGCGATCGCTATTGGATTGATCGATTGCTGGCAAGGGCAGGGGCCTTTGTCTACTACTGGGTTTTGGTGCCTGTGTACATGGTTTCGCCGCGATCGGCCTATCGCTTTATGCAGTTGGTGGAGGAACATGCCTACCACACCTACGACACCTTTCTGCAAAAGCATGAGGCGGCGCTCAAGGCTGAACCTGCCCCTGCTGTCGCGACTAAGTACTACCAGGAAGGGGATCTGTACTTGTTCGATGAGTTCCAGATGGCAGCAGGTTCAGAGCAACGCCGTCCCACAATCGAGACGCTTTATGATGTGTTTGTGGCGGTGCGGGATGATGAACTGGAGCATGTCAAAACCATGATTGCCTGCCAGCAACCCAACGCTCAAGCCAATTTCCAAAGCCCGCATAATAGCGAAGAACCTGCGCTGCCAGAAGATACAAGAGTGGCGATTGCTAATACAACCGATCAGTTAGTCCAAGAATCGCAGTCTGAACCTGTCGAGATTGGCTAAATTAATCAATCCTAGAATGCCCTGCTTCTATGGTTGTAGCTGCTGAGCACTGAGAAACCATCGCTAAAGCTTCGCGCACCACTTCAGACCCAGCACCCGCGAGACAAGAGTTTTCTGTCAAATGTCGTTTCCAAGTTCGGCTTCCGGGTTGGCCTGCAAATAGTTGCAGCATGTGGCGAGTGATTTTGTTTAGCTTCAGACC
>DATNPE010000274.1:0-7075 GCA_036703355.1 Allocoleopsis sp.
ATTTTCGCTATGACTACCAACGTCAGTTTGCTCCTATCTTAAAGACGCTGGTGCGAGAACCCGCCGAGAATTTAACGGCTCCCGCTCTCCTAGAGCGCATTGATACTATTCTGCGAGTGCTGAAGCGGACGACTTATTACAGCATCTTGGCTCCACTGAGTGCAGCGTTACGGCAGGCAGTGCTCAAGGTGCAGGATAGTGAAATAGATAACAGTGGTACCCCAGAAGTGGCGGCATTGCGATCGCTGCAAGACATCGCCCACCGTAACCGTCATTTACTCCCTAACCTGGAAGTTGCCTCAGCTCCAACGTCAGAAGTTTTTGCTAACTTAACCGTCCTCCCCAACGGTCAAACCCTGTCTGAGCAAATTGGTCAGTTTCTCGACACCTATGGTTACTTGAGCGAAGTGGGGACCGACATTGCAGTTCCCACTTGGCGCGAAGATTCCAGACCTGTTTGTGATTTATTCAGCCAATTTCTACTTAATCCTCCTCCTGCGAATGAGCCTGCACCTGCTGAGTCGCGATCGCCTGCCTGGAAAGTGCAGCGAGTCCAGCAGCGAGTTAACTTAAAGGGTCAGGTGACAGAGGTTTACAGCCGACTGCTGGCAGAATTGCGCTGGAGTTTTGTGGCGCTAGAAAAGCTGTGGCTAGAGCAAGGATTACTATCGGCACCAGGTGATATTTTCTTCTTAAAGTTTGAGGAGATTTGGCGGCTAATTCAACAATCGGATGCTGATTTATCCAGTCAAATTTCTCACTTAATTGCCGAACGGCGATCGCACCTGGAACAGGACAGCCACCAAGAACCAGTCCCCGCTTTGGTCTACGGTAATGCGCCTCTGACCACCATCAATGTGCATCAGTGGCAACCTTCGCAGAAGCTACAAGGGATTGGGGCTAGCCCAGGCCAAGTAGAAGGTCGAGTCAAAGTGTTGCGGAGTTTGCAAGCGATCGCAGAAATCGATCGAGAAACCATTCTGGTCGTACCGTACACCGACTCTGGTTGGGCACCACTCCTGGCAAGGGCAAGCGGTTTAATTGCAGAAGTGGGTGGGCGGCTGTCTCACGGTGCGATCGTGGCCAGAGAATATGGCATTCCGGCGGTGATGGATGTGCATGATGCAACCCACCAGCTAAAAGACGATCAATGGGTTAGAATTGACGGCCAGCAAGGAACCGTGGAAATCTTGTAGATCGGGTGATTTTTAATTCAGTAAGGCAGCCGTCGGAAAGATTAAATATTCCAAGAAAAAGAGCTTCCAAATAAATTGGTAGAAGCTGGCGATCGCGACTTTATCTGAGAGATCGACGCGTAAACTCCGCCACCACAACAAACTCAAAGCCACTACGTGGGTGACGATGAGAAACTGAGAATTAACGCCTGTCAAACTGAAGATACCTGCCAAAATCATGCCGAGATAGCAAGCTGTTAACACCCAGCGAGCTAGATTAAAAACGGCTTTTGCTCCTAGCCGAATGGTGAACGTATTGATGTTGTAGCGGCGATCGCCATCCATATCAGGAATATCTTTAAAGATCGCGATCGCAAACGTGAAAACTAGAATAAATAGCGTCAGTGCCCAAACGGCTGGAGTGATTTGAGCTTGGCCTTGAAGTTGCTGGCTGAAGTGCAGAAATAAGCCCAAATTAACAATGACACCCCGCACAGTAAAAATGCATAGCGAAGCCCAGATGGGAAATCGCTTCAGGCGAATCGGTGGCAAAGAATAGGCAGTGCCGATCGCCAAACTAATCCCCACCGTACCGAACAAAAACCAGCCAGAACTGAAGGCAATCAGCAGCGCTAAGGCTCCCGTAAACAGAACAATCGCCCAACCCTGCGATCGCGAAAACTCACCGGAAGCCACGGGTAAATGCGGTTTATTGATCCGGTCAATCTCGACATCTTCTAGCTGATTCAGCCCCACAATGTAGATGTTGCCGCAGAGACAAGCCAGCCAAGCTGCCAACAACACGCCTAGATGATTAAAGGCAAAGGGAATCGAAGTTGTAGCACTAGCGATCGCATACAGCCCCAGCGCACTCAGGCTGGTGCCAATAATGGTGTGGGGGCGAGAAAACTTCCAGAAAGCATAGAGCCAGGGGGCATACTTTTGGAGAAGATTAATCTGGGCCGACGAAACAGCAGGCTTTTGGGGGGAAATCTGGCTCATGCGTGCCTGAATTGATACACAGGCTTGATTTTAAGCAATCAATGACAATTTTGGCAGCAATCCCTCGGTAGAGAACGGTTGAGTTGGCTGAGCGATCGCCCGCTAAGTTGCTGCTTTCGTGCCACACAGCAACCCAAAACGCACGAGTCCCCGCTGATATCCCCGACTCATCAAAGTCAACGCTAGAGCGGCTTGAATCGTGGTCCAACCAGAAAGCAGCAAACCGAAAATTGCATCGGGGGTTAAAGCGGATTCAATTACTTTGTCCCAAAAGGGAGCCACCGCATCCGACCAATCCGCAGTGCGAATATTTTGGAAGGTGAGTTGACGAGCGATCGCCTCATATTCTGGGAGCGAAATCACATAGGGCAGGCAATAGACACGGTAAATGTCGGCTAGATGCTGTCGCTCATCGGTGGTCAGTGGCTCGTCTGGTGTGGTGGGGCGATGGCACCAAGTCGCCATAATCAACGTGCCGCCTGGTTTCAAGACTCGATAGCATTCCTGCAAAAATTTGCGCTTGTCAGGCATGTGCTCGCCACTTTCCAACGACCAAACCAGATCAAATGAGTTGTCGGCAAAACCCGTGTTGAGGGCATCTTTGACAAAAAACTGAGCGCTGGGCTGGGTGCTGAGGTTACTCATCCCTGCCTCGCGAGATCTCTCAGTGGCTCTGGTCGCCTGCACTGGACTCAGCGTTACACCAGTCGCCGCCGCTTGAAACTTCTCAGCCAGATACAAAGAACTACCACCAATGCCGCAACCCACATCCAAGATTGTGCTTGCTTGGTTCACATCGGCCCACTTCAGCAATTCTTCGACTAAATCAATCTGGGCTTGGCGACGCTCTTTAATTTCCTGGCCATCCAGACCGTAGTAGCCATGATGCATGTGCTCGCCCCAAATCCGCTCCCACAAACCAGAAGAGGCATCATAGAATTGCTGAATTTGTTGGTAGAGAGTTGAGGTCATAGCAGTGTAGCGTTGAATCTAGATCGGAATCAGCCTAGCAGAGCCAGCGATCGCGGCATAACCTCTAGAGGTGGAAAATGTATTTGAAAAAGGAAAATCTGCATGACGGTTTCTAGCGATTTATGGCAGGCGAACCAAGATTTGGCCCAAGCTTGTCTGCAAAATCCTTTTGTCCAAGGTATTGCCAACGGCACTTTACCCAAGCAGTTGTTTGCTTATTACGTCGGCCAGGATGCTTTTTTCCTAGAAGCCTTTGCGCGAGCCTATAGTATTGCTGCCGCTAAAGCGCCTGACTGGGAAGGGTTCGGAGTCTTTCACACCTTGGCAGGTGGAGTCTTGGAAGAATTACAACTGCACCAAGGCTACGCTCAAGAGTGGGGTGTGGACTTACAGGCCATAGAACCTGGGGCGGCGACTCGACGCTATACTGACTTTTTGCTAGCAACTGCCTGGAGTGGGGATGCGGGTCTGACCACAGCCGCAATGGTGCCTTGTATGCGCTTGTACGCCTTTCTCGGTCAGCAGCTTGCCCCCACCCAAACTTCCGAGCATACCTACACCGCTTGGATTCGCACCTACAGCAGTCCAGATTTTGACCAACTGGCTCAGCAGTTAGAGCAGTTGTGCGATCGCTACACCCTCCATCCTGCCCTGGCCCACACCACCTACCGCTATGCCATGCAATGTGAACACGACTTCTTTCAAGCCGCTTGGCTCTACCGAGGCTAGAGAGCACGCCCAATGGGCATGAGCTATCAGACCTTGCTATTCGCCCTGCACCTAGCAGTAAGCTCTTAAACAGCCTTACTGACAAGGCCAACCTCACCTCTCACACCATTCATTCACCGCGATCGCTTCATGACTGTCTCTCGCACCATTTGTTTGGGTTTTCTGGCTGTCATTGCCATCGGAACGTTCCTGCTCATGCTGCCTGTTTCGACTAGCAGCGGCACTTGGAATGACTTTATCGTGGCGCTATTTACGTCTACATCGGCTGTTTGCGTCACGGGCCACATTGTTGTAGAAACAGGCAATTATTTTTCGACCACAGGACAAGTGATCCTGCTCACCTTAGTGCAGATTGGTGGGTTGGGATACATGACCGCCACCACATTTCTCTTGCTACTACTGGGACGGCGGTTCGGCCTCCGGGACAAGATTGCCTTACAGCAGGCGCTCGATCGCCCTGGTCTGCAAGGAGCTGCTCAAGTTCTGAAGTCCATCATCGCTCTTACCCTAATCTTTGAACTCACAGGCGCATTTTTACTACTAGCGGTTTTTGTGCCCGATCACGGTTGGGGCAAGGGATTGTGGCTGGCTATTTTTCACAGTATTACTGCTTGGAATAATGCTGGATTTAGCCCTTTTAAAGATAACCTCACTGGTTATCAATCTTCAATTTTAGCCAACCTGATTATTCCAGCTTTAATTATCTTTGGGGGCATAGGCTATGAGGTGATTTTTGAATTGTTTTTATGGTTACGCGATCGCTTATCAAGGAAGCCAGAAAAAATTGTTTTCTCATTAAACTTCAAAGTTGCGACCAGCACCACCATCATTCTCTTGGTGATTAGCACTATTGCTATATTTTTCACTGAGCTGAATAACCCAGGCACCCTAGGCCCAATGGACTTCAAGACCAAGATACTCGCAGCTTGGTTTCAAGCTGTAACCACACGGACTGTTGGTTTCAACACCGTTGATATTGGCAAACTGACCACTGCCACTCTGTTTATTATGATCGTCTTAATGTTTATTGGGGGTAGCCCAGGGGGTACCGCAGGTGGGATTAAAACTACAACTTTACGGGTTTTAACCAGTTGTACTAAAGCCATCTTACAAGGCAAAGAAGAAGCCGTTTTGTATGATCGACAAATTCCAGTTTCGCTGATTTTGAAAGCAGTGGGAGTTACTGTTGGTTCACTGGCTGCGGTGATGATCATGACCACTCTAATTGCCATCACTGACACCCATGTCAGCTTTATTCAAATTCTCTTTGAAGTGATGTCAGGTTTTGGCACAGTTGGCCTCTCAACTGGAATTACAGCGAGTCTTTCAACATTTGCCAAACTAGTTTTAGTCGCCAGCATGTATATCGGTCGAGTGGGTGTGTTGTTACTAATCGGGGCAATTTTAGGCGACCCGCAACCTAGTACTATCCGCTATCCAGAAGAGAACTTACTCGTGGGGTAGGTTCTTGGAATCAAACAGGATGAGATTTTCGAAACAGATTTGCACCCGAAATCTTGATAATTTAAAAGGCTATGGATTGTAAATCAGATTCTGGCGAGTACCGCCTGAGGTCAATTCGTGAATTTATCCTATCTGAGCTTCTTTCGGAGCTTACGAACCGAGAATAAGCAATTTGCTGTCATTGGTTTGGGGCGATTTGGTCGAGCGGTTTGTGCCTCTTTGCACCGCATGGGATACGAGGTGCTAGGCATTGACTCAGATGAAAAGCGAGTGGCTCAGGTGCTGACAGACCAACTTGCGGCTCATACAGTACAGTTGGATTCAACTGAGGTGATGGCCCTGAAAGAAGCAGGCGTTTTTGAGTTTGATACGGTAATTGTCGCAATCGGCAACTATGTGGAGGAGAGCGTAATCACGACCATGAACCTGAAAGAGGCTGGAGTACCCCATGTGGTCGCGAAGGCTTCTTCTGAGATTCACGAGAAGCTGCTACGAAAAGTTGGCGCGGATCATGTGATATTTCCAGAGCACGAAATGGGCTGTGCCCTAGCGCGATCGCTCACGAAACCAAGCATTCTCGATCGCTTCGAGCTTGATCCTGACAACAGCATCGTAGAAGTGATTGTTCCAGATACTTTTGATGGCAAAACGATTTCAGATCTGAGGTTGCGGAGCCGTTTTGGTCTCAACTTATTGGCAGTCAGCTACAACGGCAAGTTTGAAATCAACCCCGAACCCAATCGCCGCCTCCGCAAGGGGGAAGCAATGGTGGTGATTGGCTCCAATAAAGGGATTGATCAACTGCCAATCTAAAACAATGATGTATGTAATTGGTTTAATGAGCGGCACGTCAGTCGATGGTATTGATGCTGCCCTAGTCGAAATTTCCGGGTTAGAAACCGACTTGCAGGTCGAGCTACTATCTGGTGCCACCTATCCCTATCCAGCAGCCTTGCGATCGCAAATCCTCGCAGTCGGTGCAGGCCAACCCATCTCAATGGCCGAATTTGCCGCCCTAGACGACGCGATCGCCGAGCAATTCGCCCAGGCAGCTTTAGCGGTTCAAGCAGGTCACACTCCAGCACAGTTGATTGGGTCGCATGGACAAACCGTCTATCATCGACCACCCAAAAAGGATCAAAGAGCAAACGACTTTCCCGCTTGTTCTTCTTCAGGGCTTGGCTACAGCCTTCAACTTGGTCGGGGAGCTGCGATCGCTCACTTAACTGGAATTTCTACCATAAGCAATTTTCGGGTGGCTGACATTGCCGCAGGGGGGCAGGGAGCGCCACTGGTGCCACGGGTGGATGCTTACCTGCTGAGCCACACGACTCGGAGCCGCTGCGTGCAGAATATCGGCGGGATCGGTAATGTGACTTATTTGCCCGCTAGAAGTACGGCGGACTGGGAGCAGCAAGTGCGAGGTTGGGATACAGGTCCAGGCAATATGCTGCTCGATCTGGCCGTGCAGCAGCTTTCTCAAGGAGCGAGGAGTTACGATCAAGATGGTGCTTGGGCCGCTACCGGAACCCCTTGTCAAGCTTTAGTCGAGCAGTGGCTCCAGCAAGACTTTTTTCAGCAAGCACCCCCCAAATCAACCGGACGGGAGCTGTTTGGGCTGGATTACTTGAGAGACTGCTTTGCGGATGCTGAACCTTATCAGCTGAGTGATGCTGATTTTCTCGCCACCCTGACGGAACTTACTGCACGTTCGATCGCTCATAGTTATGGGG
>DATNPE010000275.1:0-3585 GCA_036703355.1 Allocoleopsis sp.
TAAACTCGTATAAAGCATCGTAGAGTGGGCGTAGATAGGGGTTCACCTTCTGTTGCAAGTCGCCTGGAAGAAAGCCTAACTTTTCACCCGCCTCAACCGCCGGACGAGTCAGAATCACCCGCTCGCATTGATTGGTCAGTAAAGCTTGGACTGCTAACACTGCTGCTAAAAACGTTTTGCCCGTACCCGCAGGGCCAATACAGAAGGTGAGGTCGTGGGTGCGAACTGATTGCACATATTGCCGTTGCCGAAAAGTTTTGGCTCGGATTTCTTCCCCCCGCCGCGTCTTCGCCAGTACGTCATGCTGCATCTCATGCAGTTCGTCTTGACGGTGCGTGTCTAGAGCTTGCCGCGCCGTCAGAATATCCGCTCTCGAAATAGTTTTACCCTTACTCCATAAATCTTCTAGCGATCGCACCACTTGTGAAGTCAGTGCCACTTGATTGGCAGTTCCAGAAATGAACAGCTCTTGACCTCTTAAAACCACCGTAGCCCCAGTTTGCCGTGCTAAGGTTTTGAGATTTTCTTCTTGGAAACCCGCTAGAGCGATCGCGCTCTCAGCACTGGGTAACTGAATGGATGCAGCCTCTACCATGTGAATATTGGTGCTCCGCGCATTTTTTAATGACAAAAAAACGCCTGAACCGAATACAATCCTGGTTGGCAGGCGTCTACTCACTTTAATATTGTGCTATCCCGCTCAACCTTGTAGAAGCGTACATTTGCCGTCTACCTTGAGGGGTTAAGTTACATTTCATGCACTTAATGGCGACGCTTACGGGAAGCTTCGGCCTTGCGCTTACGACGAATACTAGGCTTCTCGTAGCGTTCGCGACGTTTAACTTCAGATAAAATTCCTGCTTTCTGAATCTTTTTCTTGAAGCGTCTCAACGCTGATTCAATGGATTCGTTCTCACCTAGACGAACTTCTGCCACTCGCTGTGCTCACCTCCTTACTATGTTCTGAGAGTGGGGCTGAGTTTTAAGAGCAACCGCATCTTTAGAGAGCGGTAGTCCTGCTCACGTTCCTAATTTATACCTTACTGAGTCCGTAGTTTGGGAGCAGATTTAGGGGATGTAGAGCGAGAAGGTTGAGGTTTCGAACCAGACTCATGGTCTGGTGCTTCATCTCGACCCCCAACTGTATCACCACCAAAAATATCTAAGTAGACCGCTTGACCAGAAGATTGAGCCGCAGCTTCTAAAACAGTCCGGATGGCTTGGATATTACGGCCACCACGACCAAATACACGCCCTTTATCCGAGCTATCAAAAGCTAGCCGAATCCAAATTCTGGGTCGGCTAGTGGATATTTCACAATCTACTTTTAGGGACTCTGGGGACTCCAGAAAAGGTTGGATTAGGAAGCGCACCAATCCAGCATAGTTGGGGTTAGCAGAGCGAGACGGAGTTGAGGAACCCAACCCATCTCGACTGGATGCTTCAGGCATTGACCTGTTCGAAGACATTGGCTTTTGCAAGAATGCTGCGTACCGTATCGGTAGGCTGGGCTCCTTCTTTGAGCCGCTTCACGATCGCGTCAACTTCTAGACGCACTTCATCCGTTCTGGGATTATAGAAACCCAGTTCTTCCAGGGGACGACCATCCCGGCGAGCGGTGCTGTTCATCGCTACAATCCGGTAACTAACTTCACGCTTTTTGCCGTATCGCTTCAACCGCAGTTTGATCATGCTTGAAGGGTTTGCTCCTAGGGAATTACAAGTTTAAGGCTAATAGCTGTTGGCTTTTGGCAATTGGCTATCAGACTTTACACAATAGACACTACTGAATTGATCATCATATCATTTGCCTCGGCCTACTCGCTACCGCACTGAAAGAATTTGAGGCGGTTGGAGTGAATGCTCAGGTGGCTCAATGGCGATCGCTCACGGCTGAAGGCTACAGATTGCCAAACCCCTTTTTCTTTTTCTCCTTCTTCTTTTTCTTGGCAGGTCCTCCACCACCCGGATAGCCGCGCCAGCCAGGTTGAGGGGCTTGGTTGCCATAACCAGGACCACCAAACGGTCCTCCCCCAAACATCCCAGGCATCGGGGGAAATTGGCCTTGCCCCATTTGTTGCATCAACGTCCGCATTTTTTGGAAATCGGCTACCAGCTTGGCGACATCCGATTCGGCATAGCCAGCCCCACGAGCGATCCGACGACGACGGCCAGGAGAACCTGCCAATAAATCAGGATCTTTGCGCTCTTCAGGAGTCATGGAGTTGATCATGGACTCGGCCCGCTTCAATTGCGCTTCCCCTTGTTGCAGTTGATCGCTGCTCAGCTTGTTCATGCCTGGGATCAGCTTCATGATGCCGCCCAAGGAACCCATATTTTTTAGCAGGCGGGTTTGCTTAAGGAAGTCAGTGAAGTCAAACTTAGCCGAGAGGATTTTCTCCTGCATCTTCTCAGCATCGGCTAGGTCAACCGCTTCTTGTGCTTTCTCGACTAGGGTGAGGACATCGCCCATCCCCAGAATCCGAGAAGCCATGCGATCGGGGTAGAAGGGTTGCAAGGCATCGACTTTTTCTCCCACCCCAATGAACTTGATCGGTTGACCCGAAATACGCCGCACCGAGAGCGCCGCACCTCCACGGGTATCACCATCCATCTTGGTCAGAATGGCTCCTGTAATACCAATTTGGTCATGGAAGGTGCGAGTCAGGTTGGCGGCTTCCTGACCCGTCATGGCATCCACAACCAGCAACGTTTCGTGGGGCTGCACCGTTTCTTTAATCCGAGCCAGCTCCGACATCATGTTTTGGTCGATTTGCAGACGACCTGCCGTGTCAATAATGACGGTGTTGATGCCTTCGGCTCTGGCTCTTTCGACCCCTTGTCGTGCAATTTCTACTGGGTCCGCATCTTTGCCCAACTCGAACACGGGTACGTCAATCTGTTTACCCAGCGTCACAAGTTGGTCGATCGCGGCGGGACGGTAAACGTCTGTGGCGACTAACAGCGTGCTGCGATTTTCTTTGCGTAGATGCAGTGCCAATTTAGCGGTTGCGGTGGTTTTACCGGTCCCCTGCAAACCTGCCATCAAGATAATGGTGGGGGCTGGCTCAACTTCAGCAAGAGGAATATTGGTTTCCCCCATAACTGAAACTAACTCGTCATAGACCAGCTTGATGAATTGTTGATCAGGCCGAACTCTCGCAACGACTTCTGCGCCCAAGGCTTTGGTTTGCACCTCTGCCACAAAATCTTTGACCACTTGGAGGTTTACGTCTGCCTCCAGCAGGGCACGGCGAACTTCTCGCAGGGCTTCCTGAACGTTGGCTTCAGAAATTTTGTCCTGGCCCCGCAGTTTCTTCCAGGCAGATTCTAGGCGTTCAGCGAGCGCGTCAAACATAACTTAATGGCTGTCAGATAATGAGTCTTCAATCCAGGGGTGCGTCTGTGAGCAAGCTGCTGCTTCCCCACTTATCCAGATTAATCGTTTTCGCTCCAGGTAGGGTGGCGAAATTAACGGGAATACTATTGCTATGCTCTAGAACTACAATTTTTACCTTGCCGTGACAAAAGTCTGGGCAGCTCGATTGCCGTCACAGTAGTTTGAGAGCGAAAGTGCTAAATAGT
>DATNPE010000276.1:0-2925 GCA_036703355.1 Allocoleopsis sp.
TTTCCTCTGCCTGGAGTAAGGTTTAACCAGCTCTACCCTGAGTAGGTTTAATCTTTGTAAACGTCTTGTTACCTTGCAGGAGTTGCATTCATGAGATCTCGATGACATTTATTACCCAAGACGAAACCATTAGACGCAATGTAGAAGCGTTCCAACGCTTGGATGTTGATCAGCAATTAGCCCTGTTCTACTTCATTTATAAGGAAATGGGTGGCGCAATTACCCCCGCCGCTCCTGGCGCGAGCACTGTTTCTCCCGAAATCGCTGAGGGACTGTTCAATCAAGTAAAAGGCTTATCCCACGAAGAACAACTCCAACTGCAACGCGACTTGATCACCCATAAAAATAGCTTGTTTGCTCGTGAATACGGCTCTGTCGGCGATACAACTCGGTTGTTGTTCTGGTATCGCTTAGCTCAAGGCATGGATGCTGGCACCATTGTTCCATTGCCTGCCAACTACCAACTTGCGCCTGAAGCTCAGAGCCTATTGGAGCAAATCAAAGGACTACAATTCCAGCAACAAATCACTCTCTTCCGTGACCTCGTTTCCCCAATGGGTGTTGATTCTGCCACTGCTGAGCGCGACAGCGAAACAGGTCTGTAAGCAGCCTTTAACTCAAGATTTTTCATAGCAAACTGAATTTTTCAGTACCTATTTTCAATCGTTTCTAATCAAATCCCTTCCAAAATCACCTAACTGCATCTGTGATCGCCTGATATTTCAGCTTCACGGTGCAGTTTTTTGTTTCCAATCGCTAAAAATTTCGCTAAAAATTGTTGCAATCTGCCGATTAATTAGTGAACGAAGTGAAAACTCCAACAAATGCATCTGCTCATTCTTTAGTTAACGTCAAGTCAACATCAGGGGCGATCGCCCTTACTCTCCGATCTCAAACTCTAGAGCCAAGCAAAACCAGGAAGGGAATCTTAGGAAAAACAGCAACTCCTAGGGAATTGCAATCAAGTTCTGCAATGACAGTAATATTCGTCACTGCCGCCCTTGAGACACTGCACCTATCCTAGATTCAGGCATCGCAATCTGCCCTCAACTTTTAACAAACAGTTATGGCACAAAAAATTTTAGTCATTGATGATGGAAAAACCATTCGTATGCAAGTGCGAGACATGTTGCCCCAGGGCAGCTTCGAGTTTTTAGAAGCCAAAGACGGAGTTGAGGGCCTAGATTTAATTCGCGAAGTTCGCCCCAACATCGTGCTACTCGACTTCTTCATGCCCCGCATGAACGGTTGGGAAGTCCTAGAGCAAATGCAAGCTCAACCCGAACTCCAAAGCATCCCGCTTGTATTAATGTCAGGCCGCAAAGAAGAAGTCATCGAAAAAGTGCCCGATGTCTTCGAGCGCTTCGAATTCATCGAAAAACCCTTCGAGCAAAAAGCCCTCATCGGAGCCTTACGCGCCGCGATCGCCAAATCCAGAACCCCCAAACCAGCCGCAGCCCCCAAACCCTCCCCCACAACCACCACACCCAGCAATTCAGCCATCCCTGCCCTCAACGCCAAACTCGACCAGATGCAAACAGACATCGACAGCCTGAAAAAACAACTCGCCCAAATCACCGGATTCATCAAACAAAAACTCAAATAACCCGACCTCGTACACCCCACCAAAGCCCACTTCTGGAGGGGGTCTGGGGGACGCAGCCGTCCCTCAGCGGGGGTTTGGGGGCGAGTGCCCCCAAAGGTTCGGATTTTCCCAAAACCCAAACTTCCCAACAACTTAATCATCTGTAACCATTCAACAGCAGCCATTCAAGCCCCTGCTGTACATTGCTGCGGTACTCTGGAAAGAGTGACTTTAAGAAAACCCTTTCACTGCACTGCCTTATGTCCTCCGCTGTTTCCAGTCCTACTCGCACAATTCGTATTGGTTCGCGTAAAAGTCAATTGGCCCTAGTTCAGACCTACTGGGTTCAGGAACAGTTACAAAAAGCCTTTCCGGATCGGACATTTGAAGTGCACACCATGAGCACCCAAGGCGACAAAATCCTCGATGTTGCTTTGGCCAAAATTGGTGACAAAGGACTGTTCACCAAAGAACTAGAGCTCGGCATGATCAACAACGAGATTGACTTTGCCGTCCACTCGCTCAAAGACCTGCCCACCCGCTTACCCGAAGGCCTAATGCTAGGCTGCGTCACCGAGCGCGAAAATCCTGCTGATGCCTTGGTGGTTCACGAAAAGCACAAAGACAAGCAGCTCGACACCCTACCTGCTGGAGCCGTCGTTGGCACCTCCTCCCTACGCCGTTTGGCTCAACTGCGTCACCACTACCCCCACCTCAGCTTTAAGGACGTGCGCGGCAACCTCAACACCCGCCTCGCCAAACTGGATGCAGGTGAGTACGATGCTTTAATTTTGGCGGTCGCAGGTTTGCACCGCTTGGGCATGGGCGATCGCATTCACCAAGCCATTCCCGCCGAAGTTTCCCTCCATGCGGTAGGCCAAGGCGCACTGGGGATCGAGTGCCGCGAAGGCGATACCGAAGTCTTGAACTTGATCAAGGCGCTGGAGCACACCCCCACTGCCCACCGTTGCCATGCAGAACGGGCTTTCCTCCGCGAACTCGAAGGTGGTTGCCAAGTGCCCATCGGCGTTAACACCGTGATTGAAGGTGATTCCCTCACCCTCACTGGGTTAGTCGCCAGCCTAGATGGCCAAACCATCATCAAAGACAGCATCACTGGACCTGCGGCTGAAGCCGATCGCTTAGGCACCGAGCTAGCAAAACGAGCTAAAGAGCAAGGTGCTCAAGAAATCTTGGATCAGATTACGGCTGAAATGCGTAGCTAATTTAGTTTTGCCTTGTACTGTAGGGGCACCTCACGTAGGTGCCTTTTTTGTTGGGTTGAGCCGAGAAATGCTGAAGAGAGCGCGATCGCCCCTCAGCTTGCTAGAGAGAAAGCG
>DATNPE010000277.1:0-2510 GCA_036703355.1 Allocoleopsis sp.
GTGACGCTTCTGCAGCTAGAGAGTGACCTGCGACGAGCCATTCAGCGGCAGGAGTTTCGGGTTTATTATCAACCGATTGTTTCGCTGAAAAGCAATAAATTAATTGGGTTTGAAGCGTTAGTACGCTGGCAGCATCCCACGCGAGGATTAGTATCCCCCGCAGAGTTCATTCCAGTCTCAGAAGAAACTAACTTGATCGGGCCCATTGGTTGGTGGGTTTTAGAGGCCGCCTGCCAGCAAATGTACACTTGGCAAACTCAATTTCCCAGCGCTGCCAGTTGGGCCATGAGCGTCAACCTCTCTGGCAAACAAATCGCCCAACCAGACTTGGTGGAGCGGATTCGCCAAATTTTAGCCACAACAGGCTTAAAACCTCAGTGCCTAAAATTAGAGATTACTGAGAGCGTGCTGATGCAAGATCCAGAAGCGATCACAGCTCTGTTTGTACAACTCCGTAGTTTAGGCGTGCGATTATCCATTGATGATTTCGGCACCGGATATTCCTCGTTGGCCTATCTGCATCACTTCCCCATCGATACCTTGAAGATCGATCGCTCCTTTGTTACCAGTGTCGATACAGACGCCGAGAAGTTGGCCATCATTCGCACCATTGTCACTTTGGCTTGGAACTTAGGAATGGATGTGATTGCCGAGGGCGTAGAAACTGCCAAACAGCTCGCTCAACTCAAAGCTCTGAAGTGCGAGGCGGGACAAGGCTACTTGTTTGCTAAACCGATGGATGCTGAAACAGCCGTCACCTTCATCAAAGATCGTTGCTATCCCAACACCCACCCCTCTAGTTAGCACATCTGCCCGTGTTGCTCTAACGCTCTAGGGCAAAGGGAAATCGCATTGCTGGCTTGGTATCATCCACGGTTCCAGTCAATTCCTTAGTTTCACCTCGGACGAGCACCGTCAGGTTAAACGGAACTGGGCCTGTCGCAGCACAACGCCGATAGAGCCGTGCCTCGACAGTGTACTTCCCGGCGGGAGCGCCACCCGTAGGCCAAAAAATATTCTCGACGGGTTTGGCCACAGGTTTAATACAGTCAGCGTTGGCATCTACGTCCTGTTGTCCACCTGAACGAACGCGAGGATTTTTGTAGAACACGGTCTGACCACTAGGGTCGGTGACCGCCAAGTCCAAGTCATCTACCGTTTCCCAACGTAAGGTCGCTTGAATGTCGCCCGTCCCTAGCTCTGGTTCTTGGCCCCCAGTGACACAAAAGACATCTAAGTTGATCAATCGCCCTGAATCCGTCTTCATGTAACAAGCCAAGCTGCGTTCTCGCTCAGGTTTCGCGAGCGGATAACCAAACTGCTTAGTCGGCTTAGGATTAGCGAGGCTGGGAGCCGCAATGGTTAAGGCCAAAACCAGTGAAAACGTTGTCGGGCGAATCAGATGCAGCATAGTGCCAATTAGGTGAAAAATGGCGAGAGGTAATGCTGATAGAGTTCCCTAGGCTGAAGGAAAAATCAGAAGCGAGCGATCGCGGGTTCGGCCAGAGATTCAGCCAGAGGTAGGGCGATCGCGATCCCAAGTCCAAGGCACAATGGGAAAAGGCGTTGCTCCGGGTATTGAATCGGGTATGTCTATCATCGTGGCTGAAGACCTGAGCAAGGTCTATCCTGTAGCAGTCAAAGAGCCAGGTCTCAAGGGGACATTGCTGCACTTTGTCCGACGCAATTACCGTCTAGTGCAAGCAGTCCAGCAGGTTTCGTTTCAGATCGAACCAGGCGAAGTCGTGGGATTTTTGGGAGCCAATGGCGCAGGCAAAACCACGACACTCAAAATGCTTACTGGGCTGATTCATCCTTCCTCCGGGCAAGTGCGGGTGGCAGGACAGGTACCCTTTCGACGTGAGGCCAGCTTTCTAGAAAAGATCACGCTGGTTATGGGCCAAAAGCAACAACTGATTTGGGACTTGCCCACCCTCGATTCTTTGCGGATTAATGCTGCGGTTTATGGCCTTTCTGACCAAGAACTTCAGTATCGCATTGGCGAGTTGGCCGAGATGTTGTCTCTACAAGCCAAGCTGACTCAACCTGTGCGCAAGTTGTCACTGGGCGAACGGATGAAAGCAGAACTGCTGGCCGCTCTGCTCCACCATCCCTCAGTGTTGTTTCTCGATGAACCCACGCTAGGCTTGGATGTCAACGCCCAAGTGAGTGTGCGAGAGTTTTTGCGGGAATACAATCAGCGCTATGGTGCCACCGTACTGCTGACCAGCCACTACATGGCAGATATTACGGCGTTGTGTAAGCGGGTGCTGGTGATTCATCAGGGGCAGTTGATCTATGACGGTAGCTTAGAAGGGCTGTCAGAGCGTTTCGCGCCTTGCCGTGAAGTCAAGGTAGAACTGGCTCAGCCCAAATCTCAAGCGGAGTTATCGAGCTATGGGGAGATTGAGGCGATCGATGGCCGTATGGTGCGCTTCGTCGTGCCGCAGGAAACCTTAACTCGCACCGTGGCTCGGATTTTGGCCGATCTAGAGGTGGTAGACCTCGCC
>DATNPE010000278.1:0-8001 GCA_036703355.1 Allocoleopsis sp.
CCTCCAGACGAGGCTGATTGTGGGTGTTTCGAGTTCTGGATTGATTCGAGTTTTGGATTGAGGGCACTCTAGCTCTTGGCTTCTAGCTCAGCACTCAGCACTCAGCACTCAGCACTCAGCACTCCCACTCCATTGAACAAATAGTTCTTATTACTTAACTACATTCAGGGCATCTTCCTTTTGCTGGGGGGTGCCTTTTTGTTTGGTGTGTCAGGAGGCTCTGACAGGGGATTAGGTGTCTCTACTGTGCGATCGCGGCTCTTGATTGCTGAGGTTTTGTGTAGTTTGTTGCTGACAAGCCTCTATTTTCTCGGTTGAATGGAGAGAGGCTAGGTAAAAAATTACACTTATTTCTAAGTTTTTTGGTTTAGGTATTTAATTGCGATAGTGAGCAGCACTTCTAAAGATATGGTTGAGCCACAAGATTCTGTAGATACCAGTCAGAGCCTGACCAGATCGAGTGTTGTGCTGAGGCAGTTTGAGGAGGCTAAGCTGTTGCAAACGCTTTCGTTGGTGATTAGTGAGTCTCCAGCTTTGGAAACAGCGTTACAGGTGGCGCTGCAACAGGTGTGTGAGGCGACAGGCTGGAAGTATGGGGAGGCTTGGTTACCTGACGCAACGCAGGCTTATTTGGAGTGCAGTTCGGCTTGGTACAGCCAATCGACTTCGCTCGCGCAGTTTAGGGCTTGTAGTCAGGGGATGCAGTTCCAACTGGGAGTGGGGTTGCCTGGTCGCGTTTGGGCGCAGCAGAAACCGGAATGGATTCACGATGTTTCGCAGGAAGCTTCTACGAGCTTTCTTAGAACAGCGATCGCGCTGGAGGTGGGACTTAGAGCAGGTCTGGCGATTCCCATCCTGGCCCGAGGAGCTGTGGTGGCTGTGCTCGTTTTTTTCATGTTTGAAGCACGGGCTGTGGATCAGCGCTTAGTGGAATTGGTGACGGCAGTAACGGCTCAATTGGGTGCAATTCTGCAACTCAAGCAGGCAGAACAAGCGCTGCGGGAGAGTGAGGTTCGGCATCGGGCGATCTCAGATATGGCTTCTGATTATGTCTACTCGGTCAAAATTGAACCCGATGGTCAGTTGGTGACGGAATGGGCGACGGAAGCTTTTTATCGGATTACTGATTACACGCTGGATGAAATCAATGCTTTGGGTGGTTGGGTGAGTTTGATTTATCCAGAAGACTTAGCTCTAACTTACCCGTTTGCTCAAAATATTTCGGCTAATCAAACCAGTGTGTTGGAGTATCGGATTGTCACGAAATCTGGTGCGATTTGCTGGTTGCGCGATTATGCTCGGCCTGAGTGGGATGAAAGTCAACAGCGAGTGGTGAGAATTTTAGGCGCGGTGAAGGATATTACTGAGTGCAAACAAGCGGAGGAAGCGCTGCGGCAGGCAGAGGCGAAGTATCGCAGCATTTTTGAGAATGCAGTAGAAGGTATTTTTCAGACAACGACGGATGGGCAGTACCTGACCGCCAATCCAATGTTGGCGACAATTTATGGTTATGACTCTCCAGCAGAGTTGATTGCTACCTTAACGGATATTCAGCATCAGCTCTATGTGGACCCTAGCAGTCGAGCTGAATTTATGCGGCTGATTCAAGCTCAAGAAGCGGTGTGGGGGTTTGAATCGCAGATTTACCGCAAGGACGGCACGGTGATTTGGATCTCGGAGAATGCCCGAACAATTCGAGATCAGCAGGGCCAGTTGGTGGGCTATGAAGGCACGGTGGAGGACATTACCCGCCGCAAACAGGCAGAGGAGGAACTCCACAAGCGTGAAGCGCTGTTGCAAGGGGTGGCAGCAGCGACGCGGCACCTTTTAACCAACAGCAACTACGAAGCTGCGATCGCGGAAGCTTTGGCGACTTTGGGAACGGCAGCAGGAGTCGATCGCGTTTACATCTTCGAAAATCATCTGCATTCGGTGACGCAGGAGTTGGCGATGAGTATGCGTTTCGAGTGGACGCGCGAGGCGATCGCTCCCACCATTCACCAAGGGCATTGGCAAAATCTGCCTTACCACGAATTTGGCCTCAACCGTTGGTACGCTGCTTTATCGACAGGTCATTCCATCAGTGGCATGACTCGAAACTTTCCTGCGGCTGAGCAAGCACTTTTAGGGCGGGATCGAATTCGGTCGATTCTGCTGGTGCCGATTTTCGTCGATCAGCAATTTTGGGGCTATATCGGCTTTGATGATTGTTCTCGCGATCGCTGTTGGTCCAAGAGTGAGGAATCGATTTTGATTGCGATGGCGGCGAGCATCGGTGGGGCGCTGAAGCGGGAGCAGGCGGCTGCCACAATTCGCTATCAGGCGTTTCATGACTTGCTGACGGGTCTGCCCAATCGCATTTGCTTCAACAATTGGTTGTTGCCTTCTCTGACTCAGGCGCAGTCTAGCAACCAAACGGTAGCGGTGATGTTTCTCGATTTGGACCGCTTCAAAACCATCAACGACACGTTGGGTCATGCGGTGGGTGATCAGCTCTTGCAATTGGCGGCTCAGCGCATTGCGGGTTGCCTGCGCGACGGAGATGTGGTAGCTCGCTGGGGTGGCGATGAGTTTACGCTGCTATTGCCGCACTTAACTTGCCCTGAGGATGCCAGCAAAATTGCTCGACGAGTCCTAGAATCACTCAAGCCTGCCTTTTCCTTGGAGGGGCACGAACTCTACATTACTAGCAGTATTGGCATTGCCTTGTACCCGCAAGATGGCGAGGATGTGCCGACATTGCTGCGAAACGCGGATGCTGCCCTCTACAAAGCCAAAGACCAGGGACGAAATAACTACCAGTTCTACACGATGGCGCTCAATGCTCAAGCCTCAGCTCGGTTGGAACTCGAAAGTGCCCTCCATCGTGCCTTAGAGCGGGGTGAGTTTGTGGTCTATTATCAACCACAAGTCAATTTGCTCAACCAGCAGATTTCTTGTATGGAAGCTTTGGTGCGGTGGCAGCATCCAGAATGGGGGTTGCTAGATCCAAAAGCTTTTATTCCACTGGCTGAAGAAAATGGCTTAATTGTCCCGATTGGAGAATGGGTGCTGCGGACCGCTTGCCAACAAGCGAAGCAATGGCAACAAGCAGGATTCATGCGATCGCGCGTTTCGGTAAATCTCTCGGCACGGCAATTTCAACAGCCTGACTTAGTCGAAATTGTGGCCCGGATCTTGGCAGAAACTCAATTGCCTGCTGAGTCTTTAGAGCTAGAAATCACCGAAACCACAGTGATGCAAAATGTTGATGTCACTCAAGATCTGCTGCACAGCTTAGACAAGATGGGTGTTTCCTTGGCAATGGATGATTTTGGGGCAGGCTATTCTTCCTTGGGCTACCTCAAAAAATTTCCGCTGCATACCCTCAAAATTGATCAATCTTTTATTCAGGATCTGTCAGCCAATTCCCAGGATGCAGCCATCATCAGTGCTGTGATTGCCTTGGGACGAGGCTTGAATCTCAATGTGATTGCGGAAGGCGTGGAAACTCAGGATCAACTTGAGGGGCTGCGATCGCTGCAATGCCAAACTGTTCAAGGCTACCTACTCAGTCCACCCTTAGCCGCTAGTGCAGCCACCGACTTCTTGCGAAACCATTGGTTGCAATCTTCACCCACCCTAGTTTCGCAAGATCGGCTGACCGCTCAAGTTGGAGTTCCCTAAGTTGAACTTCAGTGCAGTCTAGAACTGCCGTAAAAATCGTAGATCGCTATTGTAGAGCCGTCGGATGTCATCAATTTGGTGCAGCACCATCGCTAAGCGCTCGACGCCAAAACCAGCGGCAAACCCTGTATAGACTTCTGGGTCATAGCCCACTGCCTTGAGCACGTTAGGGTCAACCATGCCACAGCCCAACACTTCTAACCAGCGCCCTTTCCATTGCACGTCTACTTCGGCAGAGGGTTCAGTGAAAGGGAAGAAGCTGGGGCGGAAGCGGATGGGCACATCGCCAAACATCGCTTCGAGAAAGACTTTGATTGTGCCTCGCAGGTCCGAGAAGGTCAGCCCCTCATCTACTGCCAAAATCTCAATCTGGTGGAAAACAGCGGAGTGAGTCGCATCTACGGTGTCACGGCGGTAGACTCGTCCTGGCACTGCCACCCGGATGGGAGGATCGTTTTCTTCCATGTAGCGAATTTGCACCGTGGAGGTGTGCGTCCGCAACAAGTTACCGTCCGTCAAATACAGGGTGTCCTGCATGTCACGAGCAGGATGGTCTGGTTGGAAGTTCAGGGCTTCAAAGTTGTAGTAGTCGGTTTCCATCTCTGGGCCTTGAGCCACGGTGTAGCCCAACCCCGTAAAGATGTCTAAGGCGCGATCGATCGTGCTATTCAGTGGATGCACGCGACCTTGAGGCCGATACACACCGGGCATCGTCACATCCAGGGTTTCGGCTTCCAGCTGTGCTTGAATTTGAGCCGCTTGCAGCGCAGTACGCTTAGCCTCTAAATCGTTTTGCAGCGCTTCTTTGACTTCATTGGTCAAAGCGCCAATCCGAGGACGCTCCTCCGGTGGCAGTTTGCCCATCCCGCCTAGGGCTTGGGAAAGTTGGCCTTTTTTCCCCAGGTACTTGACACGGAGTTGATCTAATTGATCCAGAGTTTCGGCAGTGGCGATCGCCTGTTGCGCTTCCTGGCGCAGCGCTTCCAATTGAGCGTCCAGATCGCTAGTCTGTTGAGTCATGCTAGGGGTGTTCGTAAAACAGTAATCTTGAGGGCAACGCTTACCAGTGAAACGTCGTTCTACATATTGCCAGTTTAGAGGCTAGCGTTCTGTTTTGGAAAAGGTTTTGCACTGGCTAGTTGGCCAATTTAGCCTCATCCCCTGAGGGCGCTAGTTACACAATTGAGGATGTCAGTCACAATCAAAGTCTGGTAGATCCGTTGACCCTATCGTATTGCGCCAAATTACTCCATGAGACTGCTAATTAGTAACGACGACGGAATTTATGCCCTAGGCATTCGGAGCCTCGCGAATGGCATGGCTGAGGCAGGGCATGAAGTGACAGTGGTGTGCCCTGACCGCGAGCGATCGGCCACTGGACATGGTTTAACGCTGCATTCCCCCATTCGGGCTGAAGAAGTTGAGTCGGTGTTTCATCCTCATATCAGGGCTTGGGCTTGTTCTGGCACACCCTCAGACTGCGTGAAGCTCGCCTTAGGCGCTCTCCTGGAGCAACCCCCTGATTTTGTCCTCTCTGGAATTAACCACGGCTCCAATCTCGGCACCGATGTTCTCTACTCTGGGACGGTTTCAGCGGCGATGGAGGGCGTGATCGAGGGCATTCCGAGTGTTGCGTTTAGCCTGACTAGTTTTAGTTCTAGGGAATTTCAGCCTGCGGTTCGCTTCGCGCAAACGTTGTTAGCCCAATTGGCTCAACATCCTTTACCCAAGCTGGTGCTTCTGAATGTCAATGTACCCGCAGTGCCCCAAGCAGAGATTGCGGGTGTTGCTGTGACGCGGCAAGGGGTGCGGCGCTACACCGATATTTTTCAGAAGCGGCTCGATCCTAGAGGTAAAACTTATTACTGGCTGTCGGGAGAGTTGCTGGAGGATGTCACGGATGAAGTGGATTTGAAAGCGGGCAACCAGGCGCTTACGGATGTGCAAGCGATTCGAAACAACTACATTACTGTTACCCCTTTGCAGTACAACCTAACTTCTGTAGACGGAATCACGAGTTTGCAGAAGTGGCAACTAAATTTCCCGGACTACCCCTAAATTTGACAGCAGAAAGGAATAGCTGCCTGTGGGTAAAAGTTCTCAGCCGAGTGGCGTAAATCTCTTAAAGATAGGGTTTCGATCACTCACAAAGGGAACAATTTTGATTAGGTTGGAATCTATAGGGAGTTTCTTCAAACCAAATTATTCACAGATTGAGCCGTTCGGAATATCCAGGGTGAGGGTAGTGGGCCACCAGGCGTGAGAGGACTCCACATTAATCTGCAATCAAGTTCATCTAGAGCATGCACAATCAATTTACAGTTAATTTTTGGGGAGTCAGGGGCAGTATTGCTTGCCCTGGGTCTGAGACTGTCCGCTATGGCGGCAATACGCCTTGTGTCGAGATGCGAGTCAATGGTCATCGTCTAATTTTTGATGGCGGTACAGGGCTGCGTGTTTTAGGGCAAAGCATGTTGTCGGCTATGCCCGTAGAAGCGCACATGTTTTTTACCCACTCTCACTGGGACCATATTCAAGGCTTTCCCTTTTTTACCCCTGCTTTTATTAAAGGCAACCGTTTCCATATCTATGGGGCGATCGCTCCCAACGGCTCGGATGTGCAGCAGCGTTTGAACGACCAAATGTTGCATCCTAACTTTCCAGTGCCATTGCAAATCATGGGCGCTGAGCTGAATTTTCAGAGTGTGGAGATTGGCAAGCCGCTGCAAATTGACGACATTACGATCGAAAATGCGCCTCTAAATCATCCGGGTGAAGCGATCGGTTATCGCGTTAACTGGCGGGATCATGCAGTCGCCTACGTCACTGACACCGAGCACTTTCCCGACCGTCTAGACGAGAATGTGCTGTGGTTGGCTCGTAACGCCGATGTGATGATTTACGACGCTACCTACACCGACGAAGAATACCATGCACCCAAGGCCAGCAAGGTAGGTTGGGGACATTCCACCTGGCAAGAAGCGGTGAAAGTGGCGAAAGCAGCGGGTGTGAAAAAGCTCGTGATCTTCCACCATGACCCGATTCATAATGATGATTTCTTAGATCACGTCGGTGAACAAGTGGCGCGGGTTTTCCCCAACAGTCTCATGGCTTGGGAAGGGCTCTCCATTCAGCTCAGTACGGCGGTGACTTTGCCCGAAACAGCAGTGGCAGAAGCAACCATTTCGGCCTCAGCCTAAGGATATCGCCTGAGCAACGGTCGAGTTTGCCCAGAACCGACAAAATCTTTTCGTTCACAGGCTCGCACTACGTGTCAAAATGTAAAGCGTGTGGGTCACTTCTTCGCTAACTTCTGTCTTAACACCAACCGCTGTTGCCCTAGGAAACTTTGATGGCGTTCATCAAGGGCATCGGCAGGTGATTCAGCCTGTCTTAAGTTCCATTGCCCCGACCGAGCTATTGGTAGTGCCAATCTCCAAGGGGGAACTGGCTGGAACTCATGAGCTGTACGAGATTTCTTCGCCGATCGCCAGCTCAGCGATCGCAGCCGAAACCAACCCTGAGTTTGCTTACCCAACGGTTGTCACCTTCAACCCCCATCCCCAAGAATTTTTTTCCGGGCAACCCAGGTCTTTGCTCACGCCCCTGAATGAAAAAGTGTTGCAGCTCAAGGCGATGGGGATTCGCCAACTCGTCTTGCTACCGTTCGATCGCGAATTGGCAGACCTGAGTCCACAAGCCTTTGTCAAAGAAATCTTGGTGCAACATCTGCAAGCGAGAACTATCAGTGTGGGCGTGGATTTCCGATTTGGGCGACAACGGGCTGGTACTGCCGCCGATTTGCAAGCGATCGCTGCAACTTACGGAATTACAGTCAACACAGTCCCACTTTGCACCTGTAGTGAGGAGCGCATTAGTAGCTCTAATATTCGAGAAGCACTGCAAACGGGCAATCTGAAGCGAGCCAATCGGCTTCTAGGACGGTCCTATACTTTGGTAGGTCAGGTGGTCTCCGGGCAGCAGTTGGGTAGAACCATTGGATTTCCGACTGCTAATCTTCAGTTACCCCCAGAAAAATTTGTACCGCAGTATGGTGTGTACGCAGTTCAAGTACATAGCCCGACGCTGGACAAGTTACACAACCCAAGCTGGGGGGTGATGAATATCGGCAACCGTCCTACCGTGAATGGCATGAGTCGCACTGTCGAGATTCATTTGCTAGATTGGGACGGGGATTTATATGGACAGACGTTGGTTGTCAGCTTAGAGCACTTTTTACGTCCAGAGCAAAAGTTTGCTTCTCTAGAGGCACTCAAAACTCAAATTCATGTTGATTGCTCGACCGCGCGATCGCTCTTGGCTGAATCGCCTAGT
>DATNPE010000279.1:0-3735 GCA_036703355.1 Allocoleopsis sp.
CTCAGTCTGAGGAAATGAGCGGTTCAGAACTAGCAAATCGTCTAGAAATTAGTTTGGCGCTGTTTTGTCACCATTCTAAAACTTTGGTGGACTGCGGCTTGGTTCAAGTTCGCAAGGAAGGCCAAACTAAATACAGCTCGCTCAATCGCTGCCTGCTAGCCCACTGCTTTGCCAGCATCAAAGGGTTCTCTGGCACCAACAGTTCCAAGTAACCCAATTGAACGCTCGCTCACTCTTTGCCTATGGGTATCTTAGGGATGTCACAACCGGGAGCCTGTCACGCCTTGAGTATGCAAGATGCTTTCTATCAGCAAGGAATTGAGAAGGCCCAGCGCAACGATTACCAAGGCGCGATCGCAGACTTTAGCCAAGCGCTCCAGTTAGAACCAGAGAACGCCATTATTTGCTTTGGGCGAGCCTTAGCTTACTTGGCCACGGGAAACTTGCCCGCCGCACTTCAGGATGCGAGCCAAGCGATTCGACTCAATCCTCACTATGCTGCGGCTTATAGCTTGCGGGGTACCACTTGTCAGCGTCTCGGAGAAACTTCAGCCGCGATCGCCAACTACAAAAAAGCTGCCGAGCTATATTTAGCAGAGAAAGATGCAGCTCGGTGTCGCCAATGTCTCGACAGCATTCAAAAACTGCAAGCTGCTGAGGCCCAAAAAGCGCAGTCCGCTCGTCCACCCCTGATTCCGATTGAGTTAGCAGAAGTTCTACAAGCGGCTCTGGAAAAAGCCCAAAACAGCTATTACGCCGATGCTTGGGAAGATATGGATTGGCTGCTACGTTTGCATCCCCAGGAGCCGCAAGTGTATTGGCATCGAGCTTTGATTTTGGCAGAAATGCAAGATTGGCCCAGCGCGATCGCCGAAGCCCAACAGGCGGCACAACTCTTTGCTCAGCAGCAAGACGAAGCCATGCATCAAGAAGTATTGGAGCGGCTGAAGCGATTTAAGCTATTGCAAGCTAGCTCTGTGCGAATTTCTCAGACAAATATCATTGACTTTCGGGCACGTGCCAATCAACGAAATGCCTGGGACACCCTTGATCGCCTCAGCCCAGCCCTGCGACGCAAACTTTTCCGGCTGGTTGGGGACGATCGCAAAATTGCCATCGATTTGGTAGAGCAACTGAAATTAAAACACCCTGGTATGTCGGAAGACTGGTACTGGGAAAAAGCCATTTATGACCTAGAGCGCGATCGCTGGCGATAGGTGAGGTTGTAACTAGTAATCTTTTTAGCCTAGGCAAGAGAAAATCGCTGGAAGGGTCAAGACAGCCTAGAATGCTTAAGGAAGATTAGAAGATGCATGAATGGAGACGACACGCACGTTCGCGATTCTGGCTCCTGTCCCTGAAGTTCACCTGCTTTCGGGGTTAGAAGCGATCGCAGCTCAACTCAACTCAGATGAAGTGACTAGCCAAGGGTTGCCCAAGGTGGCTTTTGGTAGTATGGCCTTTGAAGTCTTTCGCAAAGCCGATGAGCTTCGCAAAGAACGCGCAGTCGAAGTATTAATTTACGCCTCTGAGGCTCAGGGAGATCAACCGTTAAATCCTGAAGTGTGGTGGCGGGCTCGCTACATTGGGCACGTACCTTCGCGCAATGGCCGTTATCCAGGCAAATCGATGTTTCGTCCACCCTCTACGGCTGGGGTGAGACCGACTTGGGCGATCTATTGGGAGGTTCAAGAACTGGAGAAACTAAAAGCTCCCATTGCGATCGCATCTTTGCTGGGTTTGGGCCAGAAAGCACCTTTTAAGGGACGCTTTATTCCTGAAGACCCTGTTTTGACGGAGTATCCTTTTGCTGCCTTTGTCGCTATCTCTCGTCAAGCCGCTGCCGATCGCAAGTAAAATTGGCGATCGCTTTTAGCGAATGGTTACCTTGAAGCAGTCGGTAGCCATTCGCTAAGTTGAGTGAACAACTACAGGTTGCAGGTTAGATGGCTGATAAACGCTCCCAAGTTGCTCGTGTTAGCTGCCATTCAATTTGACTCCAACCTCGCGCTGTCATCCAATCAGGGCTGGGACGTTGACCAACCTCAACAAATCCATAACGTTTCGCTAGACGGGCAACTCGTGCATTGGCACTGACAGAAACGCCTAAAATCTCTTTTAAGCTCAGCTCCCGGAAGCCAAACTCAATCAAAGCTTGAGCAATTTCAATGGCATAGGCGTAACGTCCCCAGACTTGGGGAGCTAGCTCAATTCCTAGTTCCGCCTGATCCACTCTGTAGCCTTCACGCCGTAGCCCAGCGCAACCAATGAACTCAGGAGATTGGCGGCGATCGATAATGGCAAGCTGATAGTTACGACGGGGAGACTCAGTTGCCCATTGACTGAACAGGCGGAGCAATTCACGGCTGTAGCTCGGTGTTACTTCTTCAGGGGTACAAAACTCGGCATACCGAGGATCAGCACGATAAGCCAGAAATGCAGGCTCATCTGCCTGGATAAAGTCTCGCAGCAGAAATCTTTGAGTGATGATCTCCATCGTTTTTCTTCTACAGTAGCTCGAAGGCGATCGCCACTCCACTCTGGGCAAAGCTTGTTAAGGATTAAGGATATACAGCCGCCAGCAGAGAAATCCCAGCCAGCCCAGCAACATAATCGGTATGAGCCAGCAGTCTCCTGTTCAGCAGGTATTCCGTCCGGGAAGAATGACATTCAGAATGAGTTAGAAAGTTTAGCAGTGAGATGCAGCGTCCATGAACCTTAATGCGCCATGATCAAAAAGCGAGGCTCCAGCAAGGCTTGGAAATTTCCAGCACAAAAACTGCAACTTGTCCTGATTGTGCCGTTTGTTTTACAAGTTTTTGGAGCAGTGGCGATCGTTGGCTATCTATCGTTTAAGAATGGACAACGGGCAGTCAACGAACTGGTGCTGAACTTGGAGAATCAAGTTGGCAAACAGATTGATCAACACCTAGAAAACTATCTGTCTAGTACGCGGAAGCTGAATGAACTGAACGCAACCGCCATTAGTTCTGGCCTAATTAACCCCAATGATCTAGATGGGTTAGGACGTTTTTTCTGGAAGCAAGCCAAGCTTTATAACGTGGGTTATATCCTTTTTGGCTCTACCAGCGGCAAATATGTTGATGTAGGTCGTCCTCTTACCTATCCAGTAGAGCTAATTACTGAGCGGATTGACTCTAGTGAGTTTGGCAATCAACAGCTCTACATTTATGAGCCAGATGCAGAAGGAAATCGAGGTAAGCTACTTGATACAGATTCAGGCTATCCCTTTCAAAAAGAGAGTTGGTATACCGAGGTAATGCAGACTAGGAAACCGCTCTGGTCTTCGGTCTACACCTGGCAAAGCGATGTTGCCAATCCTCTGGCGATCTCGATCAGTAGTCCAGTCTATGACAAAAATAAAAAGATCATTGGAGCGATCGCCGTTGAGCAGCGTCTTGCCCAAATCAGCAGCTTTCTCCGCAACTTAGACATCAGTGATTCTGGACAAGTTTTTATTCTAGAACGTAATGGTCTTTTAGTGGCGAGTTCCGGAACAGAACCACTCTCTAAACTGGTTAAGCAAAAGCCACAGCGCCTAAATGCGATCGACAGCGCTAATGTCGAGGTTCGAGGCATTGCCACCCACCTTCAACAGCGTTTGGGTAATTTCGCCAAGATTAAGGCAGCTCAGACACTACAACTTGACTTGCAGGGAGAGCGTCACTATGTGCGTGTTACTCCTTGGCGCGATCCCTACGGATTAGATTGGCT
>DATNPE010000280.1:0-2669 GCA_036703355.1 Allocoleopsis sp.
CTGGTGCGATCGCCCTTAACCAAGAGCATGTCTCAATACCTGATTGACCAAATAGAAGCCACAAATAACATCCGAGTTTGTCCAGGTTGCGTGGTGGAGGAAGTCAAAGGTCATAGTAACCTAGAGGCGATCGTGATCAAAAATCTCCACACAGGCGCGATCGAAACCGTAGATGCAACTTCTCTATTTATCTTCATTGGAGCCATGCCCAAAACCGATTGGCTCAACGGTGCCGTAGAACGAGATGAGCGCGGATTTATCCTAACTGGGCCTGACTTAGTTCGTGATGGCAAACCCCCGAAAGGCTGGAACCTAGACCGCTCTCCTTTTCTCCTAGAGACCAGTGTTCCGGGCATTTTTGCAGCGGGCGATGTGCGCCATAACTCAGTGAAGCGGGTAGCATCGGGGGTGGGAGAAGGAGCGATCGCGGTGCAATTTATCCATCGTTATTTGAGTAAGGTGTAGCGCTGTGAACCACAAGTTATGCATCGAAGACTTGCTCAAGTTGGAACCGTTTCAACAGCTCCCCCAAGCCCGATTAGAGTGGGTGTGCGATCGCGCTCAGGTCGTTACAGTGCAAACGGGAGAGACGGTGGTCAACGAAGGAGACACCCATCATGGTTTGTTTATCCTGGTGAACGGTCAAATGGTGGTCACTCGTCGGAGCGAAGGCGTAGAAATCCCCATTGGGCGGCATCAGGCACCTGCGTTTTTTGGCGAGATTCAAGTTTTAACTGATGATCCTGCGCCTGTGACACTGCGAGCCCTGAGCGATTGTTATCTCCATGAGATCGAGGCCCAAGATTTCCTGACGCTACTGCACGAGTGCCGCACCTTTGAGCGGATGATCTTCCGCATTGTGGAGCAACGCTTACGTGGCTTAGAGTCCTTCCTGCGAGGACGAGAAAAAATGGCTGCCTTGGGCACGCTGGCCGCAGGTCTGGCCCACGAACTGAATAATCCCGCCGCTGCTCTGGTGCGGGCGTTGCGAGAAATGCCTCCTGCCATTCTAGAACTGCAACGGATGAACTTAGTCTACGGCCAACGCCAGGTCGATGCAGCCCATACTCAACAGTGGCTACAAGTGCGAGATGCAGGATATAGTTTGATTCTCAACGATCGCGTCGATGCTGTCACTTTGAGCGATCGCGAAGCCATCTTAGAAACATGGCTCGAAGACTATGGCGTTCAACAACCTTGGAAACTCGCAGAACCGCTGGCAGAAGGCGGAGTCGAGACTGCGACCCTAGAGCAACTGATGGACCGCTGGCGCGATGATCCTACTGAGCTGCGAGAAATTGGGTTGCACTGGCTATCTCTCTCCTTTGAAGTCATCTCCCTGATTAAACATGGTCTGCGGGGAGCCGAGCGTATTTCAGAACTGGTGCAAGCCATGAAGTCCTACTCCTATCTAGACTAGGGCATTCAACAAGAAGTAGATGTGCATCAAGGATTAGAAGACACACTGCGACTGTTTGGACACAAACTCAAGCAAGGCATTCAAGTGCAGCGGCATTATGACAAACAGCTGCCCAAAGTCATAGCCTATGGCAGTGAACTCAATCAAGTGTGGACCAACTTAATTGACAACGCCATTGATGCCATGAACGGCACCGGAGTTTTAGAAATTACCACCCAACTCAAGGATCGATCTATTCGTATTGACATCAACGATTCTGGAAAAGGTATCCCTCCAGAGATTCAGTCCCGGATCTTTGAGCCATTTTTTACTACCAAACCCGTCGGTAAAGGTTCCGGGCTAGGTTTAGAGGCAGTGCGACGCATTGTTGAATATCGCCACCAAGGAACGATTTTGTTTGAGTCACAGCCTGGAAAAACCTGCTTTAGTATCTGCTTACCGCTTGTTGGAAGTTTGAGCAATACCGCTAGTTCTAAAACATCTCCTGCTCTCGCCCCAGAACCCTTCTAAGGAGCCTCTTGGTCATCCGCACATCTCCTAAATTCAGGATTTTTTACTCCCTCACGCTTCACCCAGAACATGCTCCCACTCATCAAATCTCAATCCTGAAATGCTCAACTTCCTAAAGTTGCCGCTGTAACCAGTGCAACCAGGTCATGAGTTCCTCATCGGTTAATCGGGCTTGGTCAGCTTTGCCAAACAACTGCTGGAGAGCAGCTTGCAGGCGCTCGGTACTCCAACTCAGCCGCTGTCGGTGAATACTAATCTGCGCTAGTAGCTCGGCACAGTCTCGCTCAACACAGTCTCGTTTAGCATCATTTGCGATCGCTTGCGGCTCTCTTATCTGAGTCTTGGGCGTTCCCAGAGGCACTGACAACATCGCTTGAGCTTCTGCTACCAAAATTGGATCTCCTGAAGCCAAATACTGTTGTAGGCGCTGCCAGTGAGCGGATTTTCCAGATGGGGCGGCTGAAGCTGATTGCCCACTCGCTGATTGCCCACTACAAGCATTTTCAGGTGCATCTTGGGAAGTTGCAGCAGGCGTAGCGCGGCGTTGGTTTTGCAGACGCTGTTTGACCTCCGATAGCACTTGCTGAATATACCGGACCCCTTTCATCACTCCTGACTCGCCGATCACATCTGCTGCTACCTCGGAATTGGCTGGGTTGCGATCGCTCGCAAGAGCGGCATCCGAATTACGACCTGACTGGGCAGATTGCAAAGTGTTGATTGAGCTTAAAGCCTGAAT
>DATNPE010000281.1:0-4105 GCA_036703355.1 Allocoleopsis sp.
AGGAGGTACAGGCTTAGGACTAGCGCTCGTGCAGAAGCTTGTGGAGCAGTTACAGGGAGTGTTGCAAGTCGAGAGTGCAAACGGTTGGACCACTTTTACCGTTCAACTCCCCACACAACCCCCAACTCCCCACAACTAGCGTTATTGAACGAACTACTCAACCATTGCCAAAGTAGGCATCAGCACAGTATCAATCACATGAATTACACCGTTGTCCGCCAAGATGTCGGTTTTCAGCACATTAGCGTCATTCACCTTCAAGCCATTTTCATGCTCTACAGCCACGATCGAGCCTTCCATTGTGGGCGCTTCATCAATCTGAGCTAAGTCATCCGATCGCACATCACCGGAAATCACGTGGTAAGTCAAGAGCCGCTTCAGCTTTAGAGGTTCTTGCAACAAACCATCAATCGTGCCTTCGGGCAGCTTAGCAAAGGCTTCATCAGTAGGAGCCAAAACGGTGATGGGGCCAGGATTTTTTAGGGTGTCCTTGAGATTCGCAGCTTCCAGCGCACTCAGTAGTTTGCTAAAGGAGCCAGCTTGGGTCGCAGTTTCCAACAGATTAGCCATAATCGCTTGTTTATTTTGGATTCAAGTAGGTCTCTTGTTAAGGAATAAAAGCCAGAAACCAACTCGACATCTTTCTGCGGGCGGACTCAAGCAGAGTTTAGTGGCTCGACTGGATATTGCGCTGCCGCAACTGCTCCATGAAAAACTCTTCTAGCGTGGGTCGAGCCAAGCTGACCGTAATGATTTGGGCACCCATGAGGCTGAGGCTAGCTAAGAAATCGTAAGGATCACCGCGCAGGTTGCCTTCCCAGAAACCATCCTGAAACTCCAAATTGGTCATGCGTTTCTTCAACACATCCAGACTGCCACCTTTGCCTTTGACGTAATAGGTATCAGCAGTTCCCAACAGTTCAGTTAAAGAGCCAACGCAGATCAGTTCGCCTTCAGCCAAGATGGCGACGCGATCGCAAATCTGCTCCACATCTGACAACACGTGACTATTGAAGAAAATCGTTTTGCCTTGCTCTTTCAGCGACAGAATGATTTCACGAATTTGGTAGCGTCCCATCGGGTCCAGACCAGACATCGGTTCATCTAGAAACACCACATCCGGGTCGTTAATCAACGCTTGGGCCATGCCAATCCGCTGCAACATGCCCTTGGAATATTGCCGTAGCTGTTTCTTGCGAGTGGTTTTCTGCGACAAACCCACGAGTTCTAGCAGTTGAGGAATTCGCTGCCGCTGCACCGATCGCGGAATTTGGAACAGACCCGCCACAAACTGCAAAAACTCCCATCCGGTGAGGTAGTCGTAGTAGTAGGCGTTTTCTGGCAGGTAACCGACTTTCTGCTTGACGATGCGATCGCCCAAGGGCCGATTCAACAGCAAGGCTTTGCCAGAGGTGGGGCGGACGATGCCGAGCAGGGTTTTGAGTAGCGTCGTCTTGCCTGCACCATTCGGCCCCAACAAGCCAAAGGTTTCCCCCCGGTATACGGTGAGGGAGCAGCCTTTTAAGGATTCCACGCGCTGATTGAACCAGAACCCCGTGCGATAGACCTTGCGGAGGTTATTGGTTTCTACCACCGTGGGGCGATCGTATACCACTAGTTCGCCTGGTGAATCTGTTGCAGCCGTCATGACAGTTCCACTGAATACCTAGTCTTCTAGATTAGCTTGCTCTTGGCTCCGCACAGCTACAGGCTATTCCCATTCGTCGAGTTCGGTCAGCCAGTACTGCAACAACGCCGAAACTTGGCTGCGACGCGCCTCAAAGGTGGCCGCGACCCAAATGAGAGCTAAGCCTAAAACAATCAGCAACGCCCACAGCAGCAAAGAGTAATTGTCGATCAAGAGCCAAACTTGCCGCAAAACCTGGATCATGAAGCTGGCCGTACCGATATAAAGAAACGCCCGAATTTGTACCGCCAACCCAACCAAAATCAGCGCAATACTAAAGCCCAGCGTGCCTAAGGCGATCGCTAAACTGGTTTCCGATTGATAGATCGCCGTTAAACAAATCAGCCCTACTGCTAAACTCCTCAGCCAGTGGCGTTTCTCGCGTTCCGTGGGCGATCGCAAGGCGGGGTCTACTTGCGCCACATAAAGCAGCGACCCACCCAAAACGGCGGCATACCACAACGGTTCTTCAATCGCGCGATCGCTGAAGAAACGCAGGATCGCCCAGTCTGCCAGCAGAATACTGAGATAGCTCAAGCGTGTCTGATTGCGAGTTTTAGCAACCCACGCATAAAAAGCCGCCACAATTAATAAGCTCTGGAGATTCACCCCACCCGCAGTCGCAACGGCGATCGCTCCTGGAAGCCAAGTTGCAGATTGCTGCCAAGGCTCTAATGACCACCCCCCATGCTGCCAAGGCACCATGTACATCACAAAGGCAATGACGCTGGCGATCGCAGCTCCCCAGGCCAGCAGAGTGGCATCCGGTAGCCAAAGACTGAACAGATAACCAAGCGCCAGAAGACCCATGGCAATTCCGGTATAAGTCCAAGGTTCACTGCCTCGGCCTTCTAGTAAGGCATAGAGGGTCAGCACAGCCGTAATCCCCACCCATAGCAGTTCTCCGGTGAAGCTGAGGGAATTGAACAGCGCCAGCAACATCAGACCGCTACTGAGAATCCAGTGCAAGTGAGCGATCGCATGAATTTGGGGCGGGTTAAGGCGGAGATAAGGTGCTAACCAGCGGGACAGTAAGCGATCGCCAATCGCAATCACAGCCGCCAAAGCCGCCAGCAGAATTATGCCATCCCCCGCATTCCCCCCTTTCGCTTGCATCAGTTGATAAATCAACAACTCATAAGCTGCGATCGAAACACCCACGATCGAGAGGTAAGTCAATGCGGGTCGCGCTTGCTGTCGCCCCACCCCAATGCCAATCAAAGCCGCACCCAAGCTGTACAAACCCGTGGTGGCTGTAAAGGTGGTATGAGCGCCAATCAGAGCCAAACAGGCATAGACCACTGGAATCACATGCCAACTTACAAGATATGGCTGCTGCCTGCGCCTCACCCACCCATCACTGGCCAGCTGTGCGGTGAATCCTAAAGCTAAATTTGCGATCGCCAACCGTTCTACCAGAGTTGGAGCGAGGGAAACCCCAGGCGACCACAGCAGACGGACAACTAGTAACTCAATGCCCCAAGCCAAGCCATAAAAACCTAAGTTGCTCGCTTGCTGCGAAATACGGTAGCCGATCGCCAATGTTGTCAAAGCGATCGCGATGGTATACCCCACGCTGCGATCGTCAAACGCATTGTAAAGCGACACATCATAGCCAGTTAAAATCAGCAGGTTCGTAATGCTGAGCGCGATCGCCCAACCGTTGCTAGCTTGAGCATAGAGCTTGGCTAAAGGGCTGGTTTGTCTGCGGCCAATGTCGTGAATCACCCACAGAATCAGCGTTGCGATCGCCAATAAATTCAGCGCGATCGGTACTGTCAGCTGCGTTGCGAAACCTTGCCAAATCACGGCACTCGCTAAACCCAAGCTGAAGCCCACGGTGAGAATTGCCGCTGCCAAATGCTGTAAACGGTAAGTGTTCACCAGCATCAAAACAGTCGCCACACCCAAACCCATTAAGCGCGGAGTCGCAAAGCCCAACGTCAAAGGTTGCACGACTACTAGCGCCAATGTGCTCAACCAGCTTGCTTGGCGGCTATAGGGCCACTGTCTGCGCGTCGCCAAACCAGTCATCGCCGCAGGAACCAGCAACCAAAAGCGGCCTTCTGGACTCGCCTCAATTAACCAAAGACTCCCGAACAGTGTGTAGCTCAGGGCAGCTAATACTAAGCCCAAATACCAGGCACTACGTTGCCAGACAGGCCAACGAGGAGCCAGGGTAAAACTCCATTCCAATAGCGCTCCTGCGAGTAATACTGCCGCCCAAAGTTGAGTCGATAGGTTGGGAGATCGCAGGTCAATCACAGAGGCAATCGCCGCTAAACCCAGGACATGAGTCAGATAGACCAGCCCCGCAGAAGCTTGAGGCCGTTGCCGCACCACCATTGCTAATGCCACAGCTGAGAGCGTTAGATTGAGCGATCGCAGCAGCGGATTGGTCAGACTCAACAGCGTCAG
>DATNPE010000282.1:0-7057 GCA_036703355.1 Allocoleopsis sp.
GCGCATCGTTACCCTGGATACGCCACTGCAAAACGGTGATATTGTCGAAATCCTGACCCAGAAGAACTCGCACCCCAGCCTTGACTGGCTCAACTTTGTGGTGACGAGTGGAGCCAGAAACCGCATCCGTCAGTGGTACAAGCGATCGCACCGAGACGAGAACCTGTTGCGCGGTCGAGAACTCCTGGAAAAAGAACTCGGTAAGAGTGGTTTTGATGCCCTGCTAAAGTCGCAACCCATGCAAGTGGTGGCAGAACGTTGCAACTACCACAGTGTGGAAGATTTGCTAGCGGCTTTGGGCTACGGGGAAGTGACGCTGAGCTTGGTGGTCAATCGCCTCCGGGAAGCTGTGAAAGCTCAACAGCCTGTGGTCGCTGCTCCGGAAGTGCTGCCGCTCCCCACCAACACGCGGCCTGTCCCTGTTACCCCCACCAGTAAGTCTCCGATCGCGGGTGTGGAAGGGCTACTCTATCACTTGGCAGGTTGTTGTAACCCCGTGCCTGGAGAACGGATTATTGGGGTGGTGACGCGGGGCAGTCATGGCATCTCGATTCATCGTCAAGGGTGCCACAATAGTGACCAAATTCCTGGCGATCGCCTGGTCCCGGTCAGTTGGAACCCGATCCAAGACGATCGGGCTCGACCCCAGAACTATCCCGTGGATATTCAAATTGATGTGATCGATCGCGTGGGTGTGCTGAAGGATATTCTGTCGCGCCTGACCGACAACAACATCAACGTCCGCAATGCCCAGGTGAAAACCTTCCCCGACCAAACCGCCACCATCAACCTCGGCATCGATATTCGCGACCATGCTCAGCTAGAGCGCACCTTTAGCCAGGTGAAGAAACTGAGTGATGTGTTGAATATTCGCCGTTTGAGCCAAGTCGATGACTAACTACTAGACTCAACGTTGGCATAGGGTGCTGGGGGCAACGGTGGGGTGGCTCTGTAAATAATCTCGGACCCAATCACAGCCCGTTTGCACCAGATCGAGCTGGCGGATTTGCTGGAGATCCCACAACACCACCACCTGATCATCTCCGCTCGATGCCAAGGTCTGACCATCGGGGCTAAAAGCCAGGGTTTGCACACTGGAGAGATGCCCCTTGAGGCTGGTGAGCAGGGTACCATTCGTCTTCCAGAGCTTGACGCTGCCATCGACACTGGCGGCTGCCAGCAGAGTATTATCTGGGCTGAACGCGACCCGAGTTAAACCAATCGTCCCACCTGTAATCACCCGCACCAGCGTGCCGTCCCGTCGCCAGAGTTGCAGTTTGTCATCTCGGCCCACGGAGGCAATCAACTGTCCATTCGGGCTAATGGCCACTCCCCAAACATCGCTGGTATGGCCTGGGAGGGTTTTATCGAGGCGAACTTGCGATCGCTTTCCCACACTTTGCACCGTCCAGAGTTTGACTGTGCCATCCGAGCTAGAAGTGGCAATCAACTGTCCGTCGGCGCTGTATTCCACATCCCAAATCCGCGAGCGGTGGGCAGGCAGCTTTTGGTGCAGTTGCCACTGACCTGACGGCGTTTTTTGCCAAATTTTGAGCGCCAGCTCATCTCCCACGGTGGCGAGCCACTGACCATCTGGGCTATAGCTAACATCCCAAACACTGGCACTTTGATTCGCGACTAGGCTGGTTTCGGGACAGGTGAGCTGACAAAACCTCACGACTCCATCGGAGCCAGCGATCGCCAGCGTGTTGCCATCGGGGCTAAAGGTGACACTAAGCAGTCGCGCCTTTATCTTCAGCAGCGTGTTCACCAGAGAGCCATCTCGCCGCCACAGTTTCACTTCCTGGCTAGCAGCAGCAGCCAAGGTTTGCCCATCGGGGTGAAAAGCTACCTTCCAAACTGTGGCTCGATGACCATTGAGCAGTTTCACGAAGGGGGGTTGGGTGCGCCAGAGTTTTGCAGTGTTATCGTCACTGGATGAAGCGATCGACTGACCATCGGGACTAAAGGCGACACTCCGAATCGTGGCTTGATGGCCTTGAAAAGTCCTCAGCAAGGTGCCATCCAGTCGCCAGAGTTTGACGGTTTTATCCGCACTGCTCGAAGCGAGGGTCTGACCGTCTGGGCTAAACGCCACACCTAGAACTTCTGCGGTATGACTCTCCAGAGTTTTGAGTAGTGTGCCGTTGCGGTTCCAGAGCCGCACTTTGTTGTCGGCACCACCGGACAGTAGCGTTTTACCATCGGGGCTAAAGACCACATTCCAAGTCGCATCAGCCCCAGCCTTGAAAGTGCGGATGAGCCTGCCATCTAAGCGCCACAGGGTGTGAGTGCCATCGGTTGTGCTGGTGGCGATCGCTTGACCATCCGGGCTAATATCAACTCCCCAAACCGCCGCCGAATGCTTGAGTGTCCTCAAGAGGGTACCCGATTGATTCCAGAGCTTGACGGTGCGATCGCCACTGGCCGATGCAAAGGTTTGACCATCGGGGCTGAAGGCCACTCGCCACACGGCTCCCTGGTGTCCTTTGAGCTGGAGCAACTGCTTGCCCTCTAGGTTCCACAGGTTCACGGTGCCATCGATCGCCGCACCTAAAATTTGCTGGCTATTGGGACTAAATTTAACGCTGTAAACAGTGGTGGTGTGGGTCAAAGTTCTGACGAGTTTACCGTTGCGTTGCCAAAGCTTGACGGTGCGATCGGCTCCACTAGTGGCAATCCATTGACCATCCGGGCTAAAGGTAACACTGGTGGCACTGCCTTGGTTGCCCAGCAGTCGATTCACTTCGTCCGCGCCATAAACGGCTTGTTCTAGCACCCGATAGGTTTGCTGGTCTAACCGCGATCGCGTTGCACTACTGAGAAGCCAGAATTGGAGAAACTTAGTGCGGGCTTGCAATGCTTGAACCAAGGCATCGAGGCGTTGATTCGAGGCAAAGTTGCCATTTGAGGCGGCGGCGATCGCTCGAATCTCACTAATTGAGGCCTGTTGAGATTGAGAAGAAGCCACAAATCCCAAGCTCACTGCCAAAGCCATCGCTCCTGTCACAACGCCTAAGAGTATTTGTTGGCGTTTGAGGTGCTGCTGCTGCTCTAGGGACCGTTGCCGCTCAATCTCTAGGCGAGCTTCTACTTCTTTCAGTCGTTCTGCTTCTAACAGTCGCTGACTTTCTCGGCGATCGCAGGCTTGACTGGCAGTGAGAAACCGATAATCAACATCACTTAAGCTCTTATGTTGTGCCCAAGCCAACGCATCCCTCAACGCTTGGCCGCGAAGTAAACGCGATTCATCTATCTCATTCGAGGCAATCCAAGCATTAATCAGTTGGGCATAGGGACGGAGATTTGCCAGTTGTTTATCAACCCAGTCTAGATGGAAGACCCGCTGATAAATTGGATTTTTGATTTGCAGCCAGCCATCTCGCTTTTCTACCAAACCTGTCAACACGAGTTCCCACTGATCGGGGCTGTCATCGGCAGGGATACCAACCGTCTTCCCGACTCGACCCATCTCCTCTATCTCCGCCGTGGGAGAAGACCGCAAGATCTGTTGATAGAGCCCCAGCAGCCGTCCAGCCTTTTGTTCGCTGTAGAGCAGGCGATCGCGAATCGTCTTTAAATGCTCCGGTTCGTCTTGGGCTTCCCAGTTTTGCAGAATATGAGATTGTACCAGGCGATCGACCAAAGCAGGATGTAGGACGAAAGTAACTTCTCTCTCCCAAGCTGCGTCTCCCTCTCGATCATCTTGGTTTGTCAGACCAAGTTGCCCCACCAACTGACATAACTTTTGGGTCAGAAATGGTTGTCCACCCGTCCAAAAAAGGATACGTTGCAAGATGGTTTTGGGGGCTGAAACTACCTCTGTCAGACCCGACAGTAATGGTGTTGCTTCGGCCAACTGAAAGCCCCGCAGCTCGATCGCCTGACCAATATTAAAGGGCGTGCGAGTGGCATCAGAGATTAGGTCGGCAGGAGTGGCGACGCCAAAGAGAGCAAAGGTGAGACGCTGGTAGATGGGGTTCTCGGCTCGGCGGTTATAGCAGGCACGAATCAGGGCAAAAAAATCATCTGTGGAGAACGGCAAACTCAAAACACTGTCAATCTCATCGATAAACAGCACAATCGGCTCAGCAACTTGAGTCAGGAGTACCGTATCGATAAACTCGCTCAACCGATTCACAAAGGAGAGATGCTCGCGATCGCGCCACCAAGACAACACCTGCACATTCAACCGAAAAGTTTTAGCTAACAGTCCTACAATCGAGGCATACCACTGCTCTGGAGTAATCTCGCGAGTGCCAATAGTCGTGATATCAATTACCCCACAACGGATACCCACGGTTTGCAGCCGATGGGTCATTTGCACCCGGAGACTCGATTTACCCATCTGGCGAGCGTTGAACACATAACAGAATTCGCTCTGACATAACGCTCGAAATAGGGTTTCGTCTGCCTGCCGTTGCACATAGGTAGCAGCGTTAAAGGGCAGACTGCCGCCAACTTGATAAACCGGGTGCGAGTTCGAGGTGGTTAGCATTGATTCAGTTGGGCATTAATGGTGCAAAAGTTGGGCGAAATATCTCTGATATAACTGGCAACTGGTAAACGTAAGTTGCTGATCGAACCTGACGAGTCCTGCCCCTTGCAACTTGAACGCATCAATCGGGTAAAGTTCTGCGCCTTGAGGGACGGACACCACTTGTCGCATCGCTGCTTTGAGAGTTGGATGCTCTTCCAAATATCCCAACTGCTGTCTTAAATGGCTCTCAAACACGCTAGCTGGGCTGGTTGCCGTTGCCAGAAAATCCTCCAGCTTAGTCTTCTGTTGACTGAGGTGAAACAAAGCTAATTGCGTCAAATAAGGATGTCCACCCACGAGCTGAATTAAGGCCCTGGCATAAGTTTCGGCGGGAGAGAGGCCATACCGAGTCGCCAATTCCTGAACTTGGCCCTGAGTAAAAGCAGGTAAGACTAGCAACACTCCTACATTAAAAGGAGACTGATGCACATTCAAAGGCAAAAACACTTCGGTGGAATACACAATCACTAAGCGCAACTTTTGCCAAATTTCGCTGCCATCGGTGCTATGTCGCGATCGCTCATACCAAGCTCTCAACATCCCAAAGAAATCAGTGGCAATCTCTGGGTGGTTAAACAGCACATTCACTTCATCCAAAACCAAGAGCAAGGGGCTATTATCCGCAGGCAAAATATAACTCTCGAAATAATCGGTGCAGCTATAGTTACTGCCAAAGAGCGGACTCCAAAACTCTTCCAGACGGCTCGGCAAACCCAATCTGCGGCTCACGATCACACAGAGCCATTGCAGAAATTGATTGAGATTCCCCAACACGCCTCTATCTGCTAACTGCAAGCTGACGACAGCAGCCCGAAATTTCTGTTCCTCTGCTTGACTCAGCCCTTGAGCCGTCAAAGAAGTTTTACCAAACTGGCGGGGGGCACGAATCCGAATCAAAGCCCCAGGTCGAAGGATTTCCTGGACAAACCACTTCTCAACCGGGGGACGATAGATATAAAACGGAGAATCTAAGACCAGTTGACCCTTCAACGGAGCTTGCAGTAAATCGGTGAGCACAGTCATCGAGGAGTCTGGATCGGCTTCCTGGTTGACGTAATCATCCACCGTCAGAGACAAACCAAATGCTTCAAAGTAGGTCTCTAAGGTTGGCTGATCGACTGGGTTTTGGCGACGACGCACTTTAGTTAGGGTTTTGGTGCTGAGGCCAGTGCGATCGCTCAGCTGCTCCAGCGTGTAAGGGCTACCTGCATTGTCCCTGGCTGCGGCTAAGTATTCTGCGGCTTGAATTCGTTGCCAGCCCTGAGCGCTGAGAACGATACCTCTCCTGCGGCGTTTTTGGGAGTGGACTGGGTCGGGGCTGACATGAGGGGGATTCACTGGCAAACACTACCTGGCATCATCCGGGGGCTACTCTCACGCCTAATTTTACAAGTTTGTCTTCCCCCGCAAGTAAGATTCTTGCCTGCACACTTAAGTTACCGGATTAAAGTTCCATCTTGGATGGTGTTCGCCGTTGTCCGATGCCACGATTGAAAGCAGTTTTATTGCTACTTTGTTACTTCTGATTTCTAGTTATTATCCACCTTTCCGGGTTCAATCTGTATTTGCTGCTGCGATCGCTCAATATCAAACCTGTTCTAAACACAACTTCATTAATAATGAAATGATTGTTAAGAAAACTTTAGATACTAGCGCGGCGATCGCCTTCTCGACCTTTCCGACGGTGCCTGAGGATTGTGTTTCTTGTTTCAACTTTTACCTCAATGGTCAGGTACACCAAGGCATTCTTTACTTTAATGGGTTATATGGGCTAGTGAGTGAGTTTAAGACGCATCAGCGCCTAACGGCTTACCAAAGCATCTTAGATCTGATTGAGCAAGGCAATGATGTCTTGATGACAGTCTCTCCCTCCCATTATCGAAGTTGGATCAACCTCCGCTCACCTGATTGTTTACACCATTTCTAGAGACATTTTTGTCATCAAGAACATGCTGGAACTTCTGAAGCATTTGTTGTCGCCGAGTCAATACATCCCTCATGGTCATTGCTACCTGTGGCAGACATCGCTGGTCTGGCTCCATGTTGTCAGTGATGCCCTGGTGGCGATCGCCTATTTCTCTATTCCAGCAATGCTGATTTACTTTGTGCGGAAGCGAGAGGATATCCCTTTTTCTAAAGTGTTCATGCTGTTTGGTGCCTTCATTCTTCTCTGTGGTACGGGGCATCTACTCGATATTTGGACCCTCTGGCACCCTGCCTATTGGCTCTCTGGAGCAGAGCGAGCCATGACTGCCTTAGTTTCTTGCTACACCGCCTTACAACTGGTCGAACTATTACCGCAGTTTCTCTCCCTCAAAAGCCCGCAGCAGTTAGAGAAAATAAACCAAGAATTAGAACAAGAAATTGCCAAGCGCAAACAAGCTGAGGCATTGTTAGAAACTCGGGTCCAGGAGCGTACCGCAGAACTGGTTCAAACCAACGCGACTCTAGAAACGGAGATTCAAGAACGCATTGCGGCCCAGGCTAAACTACAACGGGTGGTAGAGCGAGAACAAG
>DATNPE010000283.1:0-3662 GCA_036703355.1 Allocoleopsis sp.
TTGATCTCGTTTTCGATGTCAGGAGTCAACTGCTTGAAATACAGCGCTTTCTCTACTAAATGACGAATAACAGCGGTCGCTTGCATGGCAGAATCACTGGAACTTCATAATTAAAATTTTCTACTGAGCTTGTAGGTAAAAAGGTGATCATAAACTAGTGTTTTGAGTGATCCTCGTCACGATTTTTTGCCTATTTTTCAGTGTTTTAAGGGAATCCTTATCCAGCCTGTCTTTCAGCAAAACACAGTTTCTTTAAAAATTCTTTTCTAAGGTTAACGAAAGATTAAACCAGTGGCTTGAGCTTAATGACCTGAACAGTGCTATTACGACTCATAATCTCTATTTGTACTTTATACAACAACTTGAAAGGGAAAGAATGATTCAATAATTAACTAATATCCTGCTGTTGGGTGATTGACAATTTTTTAGCGATCGCTCTTGAGAGGGGTGAAACTGGTTATTTTATCTGCTCTGCAACTCGGTGATTTTCAGATGAGCGAATGAGATGACACAGACCTTTACTGGCTTGCAGGTCGAAGGCTAGCAATTGTGCAAAGCAAGTAATACAGGTTTTGACTGACTACAGTTTTAATCTAATTTCCTTAGAATATTTAGATTAATTTGTCTTAGTCTGCCTTCTGAAAGCAAGTCATCTATCCTGGGTTAAATAAAATTTGTGCCTAACTTTTCTAAGTAGTTACTTGCAATACTTTGAATGTCATTCTAGGGCATTCCTTAAAGAGGGCTAAAACGAATTTGCTTAGTCGTGAAGGTCATCTCATCTACCAAAACATAAAAATTAGTAGCCTGTCATACCATTCCGTAATAACACTTACCAAAAACTTTAAACATACGGGGCTACCCTATGAAGATTCCGCAAAATAATCCTAGGGCAGTAGGCGAATCAGAAGAGAACCGACTATGGTCAAAACATCATATTGAATTTCTTTTTTGACTTTTAGTGCTTACGGGATTGCGGATATGAAAAGTGTTCTGCTTCAGCCTCAAGTTACAGTGGTTCAACCTCACGGCCATATCAATGCTGCCAACGCCGTTGAGTTTCAGCAGGAACTAACCGCCGCTGTCTCTACCAAACAACCTCAAGTGTTGTTGATCGATATGAGCCAAGTGGAGTCGCTGGATAGTGCTGGGCTTATGGCCTTGGTATCTGCTCTTAGCTCGGCTCAACGCCTCAATCATCGCTTTAGCCTTTGCTGCATGTCTGCCTCTATCCGAATTATTTTCGAGTTAACTCAGCTCGATCGCGTGTTTGAAATTTTTGATGATCGAGTGGCTTTTGAGGCAGCGATCGCGCGAGCGGCCTAACTTCCACGACTCAAAGCTCTCAATTTGGCCATGCTAGCCTCAGGTTCCACAACTGCTTGAACGGTTGCTCAGAACATTTCAGTATAGTAGTAGGGCGAACTACTAACTGAAAGACAGTCGCAGTTGCTGGAACCGAAAGAGAGCGTTTTGCCGTGGCAGTTGCAATCGAAGAATTACTGACTCCTGAAATCTTGCGACCAGCCCGTTATTTGGGCAATGAGCTGGGAGCTATTCATAAAGCGTGGGAGAGCGCCTCAATCCGTTGGGTGCTGACCTACCCAGAAATTTATGAGGTGGGTGCGTCGAACCTTGGACACATCATCCTCTACAACATTCTCAATGCTCAGCCTCGGCAGTTGTGCGATCGCGCCTATTTACCCGCCCCGGATTTGGCGGCTAAGCTGCGTGAGACTCAAACGCCACTGTTTGCGGTAGAGTCACGGCGATCGCTGACTGACTTTGATATTTTGGGCTTCAGCCTCAGCTACGAGCTAGGAGCCACCAACATTCTAGAAATGCTGGATTTGGCAGGCATTCCGCTGACTTGGCGAGAACGAGCCAGTGCTGAGCCTTGGCAAGTTGGGAAAGGTAGTTATCCGCTAATTTTTGCCGGGGGACAAACTGCTACCTCGAATCCCGAACCTTACGCCGAATTTTTTGACTTTATTGCGCTGGGTGATGGCGAAGAGTTACTGCCTGAAATTGGTTTAGTTCTAGAAGAAGGCAAAGCTGCTGGGTTGAGTCGAGAAGAGCTGTTGCTGGATCTGGCGCAAGTTCCAGGGGTGTATGTGCCCCAGTTCTACGACATGGCGGCAGATGGTTCGGTACATCCCAACCGTCCTGGTGTGCCCGATCGCGTTTTACGACGAGTTGCGGTGCCGCTGCCAGCTTATTCGATTGGCTTGGTGCCTTACGTCCAAACCGTTCATGATCGCCTCACGATTGAAGTACGCCGGGGTTGCACTCGTGGTTGCCGCTTCTGCCAACCCGGAATGTTGACTCGTCCGGCGAGAGACGTGGAACCAGAGCAAGTGGTAGACGCGATCGAGCAGGGGATGCGAGCCACAGGCTATAACGAGTTTTCCTTATTGTCGTTGAGTTGTTCCGACTATTTAGCGCTGCCTGCGGTGGGCGTAGAGATTAAGAATCGGCTCAAAGACGAAAATATTTCCCTGTCTTTACCCAGTCAGCGGGTCGATCGCTTTGATGAAAATATCGCCAACATGATTGGTGGTACCCGCCAAATGGGACTGACGTTTGCCCCAGAAGCAGGAACCCAACGCCTCCGCGACATTATCAACAAAGGCTTGACCAATGAAGAACTGCTGCGTGGCGTGAAGACGGCATACGAGCAGGGTTGGGATAAAGTGAAGCTTTACTTCATGATCGGCCTACCCGGTGAAACTGATGCCGATGTAGTTGGTATTGCCGAAACCATCCGTTGGTTGCAGCAAGAATGCCGCATCAAAGGCCGCAAAGCCCTCAGCTTCAATCTGACGATTTCTAACTTCACCCCCAAGCCCCACACCCCCTTCCAGTGGCACTCCGTTTCCACGACCGAATTTGAGCGCAAACAAGCGTTGCTGCGGGAAGAATTCCGGCGCATCCGGGGTCTGAAGGTCAACTTCACGGATGTACGAATTTCGGCAATGGAGGATTTTGTCGGTCGAGGCGATCGCCGTTTATCTGCGGTAGTGCGTCGAGCCTGGGAACTAGGGGCAGGCATGGACTCCTGGTGGGAAAGCCTAGAGCGTGCGTTTGGGGCTTGGACTCAGGCGATCGCAGAGGCGGGCTTAACTTGGAAATACCGCCAAGTGGAACAGGGTGAGTGGAACCTGATGGAGGCAGATAACTCAGCCGCCAGTGACGACTACTCAGACGGGCGGTTGGATGCTCCCTTGCCTTGGGACCACCTCAATACGGGTATTGATAAAAAGTGGCTCAAAGACGACCTTCTGAAAGCCTTGGCAACGGCGATCGTGCCTGACTGCTCCTTTGAAGGCTGTTCCCATTGCGGGGTGTGTGGTCCAGACTTTGGCCATAATGTCGTGATTGCACCACCGCCAATTCCGGAGTTTCAAGGGCACTTCACGCCCAACCAAGAGCGATCGCAGCGGGTTCGGGTGTGGTTTGGCAAACAAGGTGATATGGCTTTGGTCAGTCATTTAGATTTGGTGCGGTTATGGGATCGGATTATCCGTCGAGCCGCAATACCGATCGCCTTTACAGGTGGTTTTCACCCGATGCCCCGCATCTCCATTGCCAATGCTTTGCCCTTGGGGGCCACTAGTGCTGGGGAGATTGTTGATTTTGAACTCACCCGACCCGTTGAGATT
>DATNPE010000284.1:0-6445 GCA_036703355.1 Allocoleopsis sp.
CCAAGGAGAACAAGCGTCAAACCTTCATTATAAATTTTTGCTGGCACTCTGCCTGGAGATAGAGATGAACTTGAGGCGATCGCAAAACTCAACCAGCCTTTCTACTCCACGAAGGTGAGCTAAACCTCAACAGCCTGTCACGAAGAGCATTTGGGCTTCAATTTCTTCCCAAGTTTTAGCCGAAACCCTTACGGCTGATTGCTTGCAACGGACGAGTAGACAGTTGGCATAAAGGTAATGCTCTAGTGCCTGTAACTCAGCGGCGGATAAATCGACTAGAGCCGCATCCAGTTTGAGAGCGTGCATCCAAACTTGGGAAAGGCGATCGCGAAAGGCTTGCTGCACTTCATAAGGCTGGCTACTATCAGGCGCTTTAGTTTTGAGAGCATCTAACCGGGCAATCAACGGGTGAAAGTTGACGCTATGGAAGAGTTGGCTTTTGGTAAATTCCTGCGCCAAAGAGTTGGTGACAGCGCGGGCCAAAGTTCGGGCGGGAATGCGGTTGAGGCTACGAGTGCGAGCACGGGCACGAGCGGGGGCACAATCAAGATCGAGACTGCGGGCCAATTCCATCGCCCTAGCTAGATCGATCGCTTGCACCGGAGCGGGAGCACACACTAAATCTAAAGTCCGGACGAGATCTAAAACGCGAGCAGTATTGGGATGGAGTACCCGGACGAGATCCAAGGCGCGATCGCGAGCTAAGGCAAGAAACAACGCCGAAGCCCGTTTCACCACAGGTTTCACAGTCGTACCTGGCCCCTCAGTAATCTGGTGCGCCCATTGCAGTAACGCTTGCAACTTAGGTGTGTTGATGTAGCGCCGAGTTCTGCGAGCCATACGAATGAGCAGTTCATCAGCGCCATGTCGCATCAAGCCAGCCACCAGCAAAAAGACTTCTTGCCAACGCGGGTCGGTGAGATGATCGGCCACTAAGCGAGGCACCTGATGGTTATCGGCAATGTACTGGGCGGTGAGATATTCTTGCAGCGTTAAATGGGAGAAAGAAAATACATCTTCGGCCCGTTCAACTAAAATGCCTTGCTGGATCGCGATCGCATCTAACACCGCCTCACCATTTAAGTGCTTGGGAGCGTTTAGGTTATCGGTTAAAAAGGTTTTAATCTGACTGACAATCTCAGCTTGCGAAAAAAAGAGTCGGTCAGATTTGAAGCCGCTATAAGCAATTTCTGACAATAAAATTTCTTCTAATTCAGTGCTTAAACCTTGGTAGATTTCGTCCCGTAAAATGCGTTTCTCCGAAGCCCATTCTTCTAGCAAGACTCGGAGAGCTTTACGGTAAAGCACACTGCGATTGTTAGGGAAATTTTGGGAGCGATCGTAGACCAAACAGAGCAGCGTTAGCAATAGTGGTGAGTGGGCTAACTCTTTGGCAGCAGCGTTTTCTGGTTTTAACAGCAACTCCCAACACTTCTGTCCGGTGCCTGCCTGTTGATCCTCATCGGAGCGAAACCAATTGTGGATGAACTGCTTAATCTGGGAGGGGTCAAAGTCAGCCATTGCCACATCAGTAAAACGGCGGAAGTTGTGACGATAGGCGGCGAGACGGCAAGAGGCAATGAAACGGTTTTGGTCGTATTGATCGACAAAGTTTTGGATTTGGCAAATCGCTTCATTGAGATTTTTGCCCGGAACTTCATCCAAACCATCTAATAAAATTAGAAGCTTGCCTTGCTCTAATAGTTGAGTCGTGGCTTCTTCTGGCTGGGGAAAACCACAAATTTTGAATTCCTGGGCGATCGCTTTCTCGATGTTGATCTTGCTGCTGGTAAAACCCTTTAGCTCAATCAGAACCGGGATACATTCATGCTCATAGCCGCCTTGGGTGCCCTTGAGTGCTTCCAAACCCAGTTTGCGGAGAAAGGTGGATTTACCTGCACCCGGACCACCCAGCACCATCAAATATTGTTTTTCATTTGCGACTCTCAGACCATCTTGGCGACTAGATTCGCGGGGTTGAAAGCTGCGATTGCGGGTTTGGCGATAGGCTTTTTCTAAGGTTTCGATCGACTCAAACCGCCGCAAATCCCACTTATCGAGCAATTGCACCGTCGTATAGACCGACTCTAAAGGCGCAGGCTCCCGCATCCCCAAAACTTTCAGGATACCGTGACGCTCCCCATAATTTTGGATGTACTGAACAGAAGCCTCTGCGATCGCCTGTTTGGTTTTCTCGTCCAGGCTTTTTTTGCCCATCCAGCCGAGCAGCTTGCCGCCTCCCTCCCAGACCACACGGCTAAAAATGCTAGCCAAACCCATACTGGCTGCTTGAAGGGCGATCTTTTCCAGTCCAATCATAGGAAGGTGGGAGGAGAGTTTAGATACGAGTCTGTCATATAGATTAGCGGTTGCACTGCCTCAATCGTGTTAGTTGAATGCCATAGTTTCTACCTTTTCATAGTTGTTGGGTTGCTGCTCAGCGTGAGAGGGTGCTAACGAAGAAATGTGAGTCAGCCCTGCTTATGAGTGTGTTGGTTCAAGAAGTTCGTTCCAGTTTGCTAAAGCTGATTGGTCAGGCCATAGAAGCATTACCAGGGTTGGTCCTGGCCTTGATGGCGCTGTTGCTTACCCGCTATGCCGCCAATGTTGTGCAGAATATTACCTCTGCTACAGTCGGGCGTATGGTGCGGAGCCAATCTTTGCGATCGCTGCTGATTCAAATGAGCTATGTGGCTACTTGGGTGGTCGGTGTCATTGTTGCTAGTGTGATGGCATTTCCTGACTTGGGTGTAGGCGACATCATTGGCTTGCTAGGTTTAGGGTCAGTGGCGATCGGCTTTGCCTTTCAAGATATTTTCAAGAATTTTTTGGCAGGAGTCTTGTTGTTGCTGAATGAGCCATTTCGCCTGCAAGACCAAATCATTGTCAACGACTTTGAGGGCACGGTGGAGGAAATTACCATTCGCTCCACTCAAATTCGCACCTACCAAGGCGAGCGGGTCGTGATTCCCAACTCCATTGTGTTCACCAGCCCAATCCAAGTTCTGACTGCAATGCCCCACCGCCGCACCGATTTAGCCATTGGGGTTGATTACAATACCCCGCTGCCCCAAACGATTCAAACCTTACTACAGACGGTGAGCCAAGTAGACGGAGTATTAGTCAAGCCAGCGGCAGAAGTAGATATTGTAGGCTTTGGTGAAAGTTCTATTGATTTAATGGTGCGTTATTGGACATTGCCGCCGAAAGCAACCGTCCGCCGAACCAAAACCAATGTGATGATTGCTTTGAAAGAAGCTTGCGATCGCGAGGGTATCTCCATTCCTTATCCGATTCGCACTGTTTACTTCTACGACCAGCAACAGTTCAAAGAAGCGGCAGTTGATGGCGCTACTAGAGAGTTGAAGCGGAACGATGCCAGACGCAGCTAACCAAACAGCGAGTTAGTCAGATTTGGATTGGGGCGATCGCTTAGTGGGATTCATCCGAGCCTCTAGAAAGTTAAAGGCTTGAGAAGAGAGCAAATTTAAGCCTAGATAGATCAGCGCCACCACTGCGTAGATTTCAAAGGCTCGGTAATTGTCGGCCACAATCAATTGCCCCCGCCGGAATAATTCCTCAAAGCCAATCACCGCCACCAAGCTGGTATCTTTCAGCAACGTAATGAATTCATTGCCCAAAGGTGGCAGCATCCGCCGGAACGCTTGGGGGAAAATCACGTAACGCAGGGTTTGGCCTGGTCCTAAACCCAGAGATTGCGCCGCTTCTAACTGCCCCAACTCAATAGATTGAATGCCTGCTCGGACAATTTCTGCCAGATAAGCCGCACTATTGAGACTGAGCGCTAGCACGGCTGCGGCCAAACGATTAAACGTAAACTCTAGGCCTAAATTTTGAACCAGAGCGGGAATGCCAAAGTAGATCATAAAGATCTGTACCAGCAAGGGCGTGCCCCGAAAGAAGTCAATGTAGGCTCTGGCAAACCAGCGTAACGGGCGAGCAGCCGAGAGGCGGGCCAAGCCGATCAGGGTGCCACCCAGCAATCCCAACAAAACCGAGAGGGCAGTTAGCTCCAGCGTAATTAAAGCGCCTTGGAGCAAGATGGGCAGCGCTTGGGTAATCACGGTTCCCGAAGCAACGGGAGCAGTGGTCCCAGATTCAGAACCCTGGCTCGTTTGGGCTGCGGTTTCTAGCTCAGGAGGCTCCGCATCAAACCACTTGCGGTAGATCTGGCTATAGGTACCGTTGTTCAGAATTTGAGTCAGGCCAGCGTTGATTCTGGCTAAATTGGGTGAATTCTTGGGCGTGGCAATGCCATAAAACTCCTCCGTCAGCAATTGACTCGTAACCTTAATCCCCGTGAGGTTGTTGGCTTTAATCGCATACAACGTCACAGGCGCATCATTAATTACGGCACTGACATTACCGTTGAGCAACGCTTGCAACGCCAAGGGAGCCGAATCGAACGTGCGGATTGTGGCACCGGGAATTTGACGAGCGGTTTCTGCGCCTGTGGTCCCAATTTGAACACCGATGGTCTGGTTCTGCAAACTGGCCAGATCAGTGGTGGTGGTATTGCTAGCCCGCACCGCGATCGCCAAACCCGCTTTGAAATAGGGCCGCGAGAAATCCACCGTTTTCTGCCGCTCTGCCGTAATCGTCATTGAACTAATCGCCGCATCAACGGTTCTGGCTTGCAACGCTGGAATCAAACCATCAAACGGCAAACTCTGGAACTCTACCCGCAACCCTTCCGCCTGGGCGATCGCCTGCATTAGCTCAATATCAAATCCTTGCAGCCCACCCCCAGAAGCCTGAAACTCAAACGGCGGAAAAGCAGGTTCCGTGCCCACTCGGAGAACTTGCTCCTGAGCTACAGAAACCAGCTGACTCAGCAGAATCAGCAGCAAACAACTGCAACCCAAAACCCATCGTTGCAGCCAACGTGACCTGAAAAAATTCGGCATATATTTAGAGCTTCCACTCCGCCGTAGTTGAAAGACCGGATGATGGCGATCGCAAAGGTTACGCCAATCCAGAGATTGCGTCGATCTTACAAGCTGAACCGTAGACTGTCGCTAGAATCAGCATGAAATGATCCGTTCCTTCCTCTGGCGCTATGGACAGCACAACCCCAGCGATTTTGTTCGAGCAAGTAGAAAAAAGCTTTGGTGACTTAAAAGTTTTACAAGGAGTCAGCGGTGCCGTCCAGCCCGGAGAAGTTGTCGCCGTGATTGGCCCCTCCGGCTGTGGCAAAAGCACTTTACTCCGCTGCTTCAACCGCCTCGAAACCATTAACAGCGGGCGCTTACTCGTCAATGGCATTGATCTATCAGCACCCCGCCTGAAAATGCACCAATTACGCCAACTGCGATCGCAAGTCGGCATGGTCTTTCAGCAGTTCAACCTGTTTCCCCACCTTAGCGTCCTCGATAACCTCACCCTCGCCCCTCAAAAAGCCCTCGGCAAATCCCGCCCAGAAAGCATCGAACTCGCCCAGACTTACCTAGCCAAAGTCGGTTTAGCCCACAAAGCCACTGCCTACCCCGACCAACTCTCCGGTGGCCAAAAACAGCGAGTTGCGATCGCCCGTAGCCTCTGCATGAACCCCAGAATCATCCTCTTCGACGAACCCACCAGCGCCCTCGACCCCGAACTCATCGGCGAAGTCCTGCAAGTCATGCAACAACTCGCCGAAGACGGCATGACCATGATCGTCGTTACCCACGAAATGCAATTCGCTCGCGAAGTCGCCCACCGCGTCCTCTTCCTGCACCAAGGCCAAATCGAAGAAACCGGACCCGCCCGCCAAGTGTTAACCCAGCCCCAGAGCGATCGCTTGCGAGCCTTCTTGAGTCGAATGGGGAGAGGAGAGTGAAAGGATGAAGGATGAGGGATAAAGGATGAAAAGGGGAGAAGCCAGAAGCCAGGAGTCAGGAGTCAGAAGTCAGAAATTAGAAACTGGAATAGAAGAAGACAAAAGTCATCTACGAAAGACCCCAAAGTCACCTCTGGAGGGGGTCTGGGGGACGCAGCCGTCCCTCAGCGGGAGTTTGAGGGCAGGTGCCCTCAAGTCTTGATTTTCAACTAAGCGAAACAACTGCCTTCAAATCAAAAATCCGCTCAATCACATCCTCCACCACCTTATCCGGTGTAGAAGCCCCCGAAGTTACCCCAATCACCAAAGGCCCATCCGGTAACCAGTTCTCAGCCACCTCAATCTCCCGGTGCAATGGCTTATGCTCAATGCGATCGCGCGACAAAATCCGCTCCACACAATCAATGTGATAAGAAGGAATGCCCCGTTCCACCGCAATTTCTTGCAAATGAGTAGTATTCGATGAGTTATAACCACCGATAACGATCATCAGGTCTACCTGCTCATCCACCAGCTTGAACATCGCATCTTGGCGCTCTTGCGTGGCATCACAGATAGTGTTGAAGCTGAGGAAATGCTGATTTAACTCCGCAGGACCGTACTTCT
>DATNPE010000285.1:0-4538 GCA_036703355.1 Allocoleopsis sp.
TTTGCCTAGCTCTAAAGCAGCGTTGTATCAGCAGTTTGTTGAGGCGATTTATGCCTGGAAGCAAGACCGCTTTCCCACCAGTTTGGGGCAACGCTGGCAACTCAATCAAGCGCTGGGGCAATTGGCTTTGCAAGCGTTGACTCAAGCGGAGACTAAGTTTCGCCTGTCGCAGTCGTTTGTGCACCAGATATTTAGCGGGCAGGCTCTAGAGTTGCTAGACTTGGCTCTCAATTTAGGCTGGTTGAATCAAGTGGGAATCTCTGCGACTTCTGGAGAGAAGATCTACGCCTTCTATCACCCCACTTTTCAGGAATATTTTGCTGCCCAAGCTATTTTGGATTGGCATTGCTTTTTCCCTACTGCTGAGACAAATCCAGCGATCGCGCCCGATCTCTCTCCGGCTATCTTTACAGCGCAATGGCGAGAAGTGATTCTGTTGTGGTTAGGGCGCTCCGATGTATCTGGGTCAGAAAAAACTGCATTTTTGCAAGCACTGGTAAGCTGGGAAGATGGCTGTGGTGGGTTCTATCGTTGTCAGGCTTATTTTCTGGCCGCCGCAGGTTTAGCGGAGTTTCCAGAATATCCTGAGGCGGAGAATATCTTGGCTCAACTGCTGCGTTGGCGATTTGGTGAGTTCAACCAGCCGCAGCAAACTTGGCAATGTTATCCGTTTCCAATTCAGGAAGGTGCGTGGATCGCATTACTCCAAACCGATCGCACTCAAGCGATCGCAGCGTTAGAACAATTCATTTCATCTACCTCTAACTTTTTTGCAGTTTGGAATGCAGCCTACAGTCTGGGCAAAACCTTTGACCCACGGAATTCTGTGGCGATCGCCGCGATGACCAAGCTCCTCCAAGCTTTACAGAGTGAGCCGTTGCGGCTGCAAGTCGGTGAGAGCTTAGGCAAAATTGACCCCGGTAATCCCCTGGCGATCGCCACCCTGACAGAGCTAATTGCCACAACCCAACAAGAGGTGCTGCGCCGGAAAGCGGCTTATGCTCTTGGTAAGCTTGATTCAGGCAACGCGATCGCTGCTACCACCTTAAGCCACCTGGTTGAATCAGCCCCCGACCAAGCTTTACGTCTGCAAGCAGCGGAGAATTTATTACAGCTCGACCCAGGTAACGCGATCGCCACGACGTTTATCCAAGTTCATCAAAAGCCCATTCCCTTCCCCAAACCACACCGCAAGGCCAAACCTCAAAGACTGAGAGATCCAGCCCAGGCGATCGCGTCCTTGGAGCAGCGTTTAGCAGGGGTCACAGATGCTTCCACGCAACGACGACTAGCCTGTCAATTGGGGCATCTCCAGCTAGGACATCCTCAAGCAGTTGAGGTATTGCTACGGCTATTGCAGTCCCAACACTCCACGACTCTCTATCGGCGCATTGGCGAAGATTTGAGAGCAATTTTGCTGCCAGAACAGTTACCAAGGGTTGTTTGCACTTTGAAACACTTTGGTCCTGCCATGCAACTAGATCTGACGACCGCCCCTATAGGCAAGCTCTCCCCCCAAGCTCAAGAGTGCTACAAGTTGCTGTGGTATTGCGCTCAACAGCTACCCTTCACTGTTTTTCATACCGTCTGGCAACAGTCCTGCTCTATGCATGGGTAGAGACTAGACTTGAGCAAACTCTTCCGGAAGCAGGAACGGCTTTCTCTCTTGTGGTAGTGAGGAAAGCATGGTGTAGTTCGGTAACTTATAGATGTGTTCAGAAGACCCCTAACTCCAATTTAGAACGCTTTATTCAGAACCCTTTTGTTTAACAACGGAGAAAAAAGATGAATATTTTGGCTTGGATCGTATTAGGTTTAATCGCGGGTGCTATTGCAAAAGCTATTTATCCCGGTCGTCAAGGTGGCGGTATTCTTGGCACTATGCTGTTAGGTATCATTGGTGCTTTCGTGGGTGGTAGCCTGTTCAGCTTCTTCACCACTGGAACTCTAGCCTTGACTTCAGCTGGATTGAGTCTTGGTGGCATTTTGGTAGCTGTTCTAGGTGCGATCGTGGCTCTCTTTATCTACTACGCTGTCAGCGGTCGTCGTGGCGTCTACTAAACCCTGCGCTGTAGACCTCTAGAGTTTGACTTGTCGTTGTTGCTAAATCGTTCTTGAGACACTAAAGCCTCTGCTCAGACAGGGGCTTTTGTTTTGGCTGAAACCAAGAGTTGCGGCCACATCTGATTGGCAAGAGTGTATCAAAGTTCATGACAAACCAGTGCGGATTAGTCGTAGCCTAAAAACCATAACAACCCGATGTATTTTGGGGAAATTAGCACGACTCCTTCGTCGCAGCAATGCCCGACTCTAAATACACTAAATCCTGATCTACTTTTGTAGAAAGGTTCAAAGTTTTGGAGTTTCTCTGGTTCTATGTTGCTGAAGCAGGTATAGGGTTCACCAATGAATTGAATCAGCCTGTTTGTGTAACTCAGTGCTAGTGCGTTACTGTCGAAAACAGGAATTTCAGCAGATACACCTTGGGTCAGCAAGTCAGTAATTCTCTTCCTGGCTTCGCGATCGCTCAGGTTGAACCAGGAATGAGAACAGTGCTGGCTAGAGAGGTAAGAGCTGTACGGTTCACCTAGACAATGCAAAAAATAGTGAGTCAGAGTAACTGGCTCTAATTGCTGTTGTAGAGATTGATAACGAATCTCCTTCACGATCAAAAAAGCTGTTGTGAGATCCAGAGTATCATCCGCTGAGGTCGCTGCGTCTGCAATTAATTGTTGCAGCGCCAAATATTCTGCCGATCTACAAGCAGTTAACTCAATCTGAGGCAATGAATCCATCTTAAAATTAGGGCTAAACTTCGCCCCACCTATTTCCACCTATCTAACTGTAATCAACACACCAGCGCTTTCGTTCATGACTCTATCGACAGCACAGAGCGCATAGGTGCCTGAAGATAAAGTTACAGTTTTGATATCGGCTGGTAGGATACGCTGCAAGGTCCAGGTATTGCCTGATTGTTGGTAGAGTGTCCAGGAGCGAACTGTACTATTGGCTGCGGTACTCCAAGTCAGGGTGCCATTTTGCAGTTTTAGGTTAATGGGGAGAGCGGGGCGATCGCTACTGAGCCAAGGAGTTGCAGGGGCTAAAACAGGTTTGGGATAGAGCGTATTTTTGAATGCATCGGTAATCCCTAAGCGATTGTCCATCAGAGGTTTAGCGCTGAAAAAGATATTGCCGAGGGCCAACTGAGCCGTCATACTCCGAGTGATAGCGATCTGCTGCTCGACTTCTGACACAGGCCATTTAGTGCTGTCGAGCTTACTTAAATTATTTCCTACATAGATATGCCGACGTTGAGGATTCTGCTCGGTCCACCACTGCAACAGCATCGGATAACTTTGGGCAGGGGCATCAATCCGCCAATAGAGTTGGGGTGTGCAATAATCCATCCAACCTTGTTGCATCCACTTTTGAGCATCGGCATAGAGGCGATCGTAAGCATCTAAGCCTTGGGCTTTAGGAGGCTGTCCAGGGCGATAAATGCCAAAGGGACTGATGCCAAATTTGACATGGCGTTTAGTGGCGCGGATACCTGTGGCGAGGCGTTGGATCAGTTGGTTGACATTCTCTCGCCGCCAATCTCCCAAGGAGAGCGTACCGCCCTTTGCTTTGTACTCCTGATAGGTTTTCTCGTCAGGAAAAGGTTGATCTGCGATCGGATAAGGATAAAAGTAATCATCCAAATGTATCCCATCTACGTCATAACGACGCACTACATCTAAAATCACGTTGTAAGACAGGTCTTGAACCACTTTAGCGCCAGGGTCCATCCACAGTTCATCCCCATATTGAAACACTGCTTCTGGATTTGTGACTGCAATATGGGGAGCGGCTAGAGACTTATCCTGTCTGGAAGTTCTAGCTCGATAAGGATTGAACCAGGCATGTAATTCCATATTGCGTTGATGACATTGGGCGATCGCAAACTCTAGCGGATCGTAGAATGGCTCTGGAGCCTTTCCCTGAGTTCCCGTCAACCAGTTACTCCAAGGCTCTAGCTGGGAGGCATACAAGGCATCTCCTTCTGGCCGCACTTGCAACATCACGGCATTAATGTTTAGCGCTTGCAACTGGTCCAATAAGCTGACAAACTCTGCCTTCTGTTGCTCGACCGATAGCTTCTGGGAAGAAGGCCAATCGCGGTTCCAAACTGAGGTTAACCACACGCCTCGGAACTCTCTGGTATGAGAGACCGCCGCAGTGCGCTGATACGTGACGATGGCGTTGGAGGCGATGACAGGGGCTTGCCCTAGATAAACCAAAGTTTGATAGATCAGCGCTGCAACTTCTGCTCTGGTAGCTGCTTGCAGCGGATTGAGGCGTTTTAGATCTGGATGATTGACGATGATACCTGCACTGGTGGCTGCTGCGATCGCCTCCGTGGCATAAGCGGGAATCTGAGCCGCATCTTGATAGACTCCAGGCAAGGCAGATTGGAGATCAGCCACCACCATTTTGCTGATCCCCAAACCATTGACTAGAGAGACTAAAACCTGTGCCCGAATAATCTTTTCATTCGG
>DATNPE010000286.1:0-5774 GCA_036703355.1 Allocoleopsis sp.
GGTGCTTGCGCTCGGTAATATCGCGAGAGTTGAGAATCACACCTCTCACACCTGGATCTTGCAGCAAGTTATTGGCCACGACTTCTAAATCAATCCAATGTCCTGTGGCATGGCGAATGCGGAACTCCAAGGGGGGCGCAATGCCAGGTTGGGCCAAAATCTTGGCAAAGGTGACTCGCAGTTGGGCTAACTCACTGTCATGGACGTAATCAAAGGCAGATTGCCCCAGCAAGGTTTCCGGCTGATAGCCTAGAATTCGCTCAATCGAAGGACTGACGTAGTGAATGGTGCCATCCGCTGTCAAAATCGTGATGATATCGGAAGAGTTTTGGACCAAAGAGCGGAAGCGAGCCTCACTTTCCCGTAATCTTTGGTTTGCTGCGGCTGCCTGAGTTTCTGCCTGACGTAGGCGAATAGCATTATGCAGACTGCGGGACAAACTTTCTGGAGCTAGTTTGCCTTTAGAGAGATAGTCAGAAGCCCCTGCCTTCATTAAGGCCACGGCAATTTGCTCATCACCTTGACCTGTCAACACAATCAGAGCTGTTTGAATTCCTGCTTCTCTTACCGTCCGAATTAGCGTTAGACCGTCGCCATCGGGCAAGCGGTAATCGAGCAAAGCGCAGTCAAAGGATTGTTGTTGCAACAGGGCGATCGCTTCCTTGTAGCTGCCAACCTCTGATAGCTCTAGAGACAGACCTGCGGCTCTGAGTGCTCGACGCACTGCTATCCGGTCTACCTCATCATCGTCAACCACTAAGATTTTGAGAATCTCTTTCATAACGATTGGCTAGCAGGGGTCTGCTGGGGGCTGGCTTTGATCAAATCTTTACTGTCTTTTGTCCTTTACAGATAATGTAGACAAATTACTGAAGCTAAACAAACTGCCCACCGATCAGGGAATTTCGTTTAGAGTCCAGTATTTATTTAAGGTAGCCATTGCTTCAACAAAGCGGGCAAAGGTGACTGGCTTGAGAATATAACCCGCTACATTCAAATTGTAGGCTTCCACCTTATCACTATCCTCATTGGAGGTGGTCAAGACAATCACTGGAATGTTTTTCAGGGCTGTATCTGCTCTCAGTTCCCGCAGAAACTCAATGCCACCCATTTTGGGCATGTTGAGATCTAGGAGAATCAGACGGCGCTGAGTGGGTATCGCCGATTCAGTCTGGCCTCGCAAGATCTGTAAGGCTTCTAGACCATTCGCCGCAATGTAGAGAGGATTGGTAATATTGTTCTTCTTAAAGGCGCGCTGAACATTCATCACATCCACTTCATCGTCATCGACTAGCAGCAAGTTGATCATCTTCTCTTCCATAGCGTCAGCCTATTCGCCACCTGCGATCGCCTAAACGGTCATGATACTTGATGGCATGTCTACTTTAGATTTCATGCAGGCTCCCGGCAGAAAGCGCGTAGACTAGGCCGAGAGCCTAAACTAGAAAGAGAGCGCTTGTATCGGTTGATGCTGCCTTCAACTTGCTTGCGTTTACAATGAAGTAGCCCGTACAACTAAAGCAGCAAGATCTATTATTGGAATCGCTCAGCTCGTTCCTACTATCGGTAGATAGATTATTCCAACTCTTGGCGGATAAGCTGGAGGCAGTTACTTTTGAGTGAGAAATTACTTTCACCCTTTTATTTATAAGAATTGCAAAGCTGATTATGAACGAAATTCAAGTTGCCCTGATTGAAGACCATGATTTGACACGAGTGGGCCTACGGACCGCTCTACAGCAACGGGGCGCAGTTAAAGTTATTGGTGAAGCTGCTACCGGAACTGATGGATTAAAGTTGCTAGAAACCTCTAAGCCCGACGTTGCTATTGTCGATATCGGCTTGCCAGACATGGATGGCATTGAGCTGACTCGCCGCTTCAAGCAAATGCTTGCCGAATCCGAATCCGTCGAGCCTCCTGTCACCAAGGTCATGATTTTAACCATGAATGACAATGAGGATGCTGTCTTAGCAGCCTTTGCCGCAGGCGCGGATTCCTACTGCATGAAAGACGTGAATGTCGATCGGCTGTTAGAAGCATTGCGAGTCACCAACGAAGGCAATAGCTGGATTGATCCTGCGATCGCCCGTGTCGTCCTGCAACAAACTCGCCAGCCTAGCTCTCAAGCAGTCAGCAGCGTTCCCAGCGAGATTCATACCGTTGCTATCAATGCTGCCGACGATGAGTATAGCCAAATGATTGAGGCTTACCCTCTGACCGAGCGGGAGCTAGAAGTCCTAGAGCTGATTGTGGCAGGGTGCAGTAATGCCGCGATCGCCGAAAAGCTCTACATCACCGTGGGCACCGTTAAGACTCACGTTCGCAACATTCTCAATAAGCTATGCGCGGATGACCGGACTCAAGCCGCTGTGCGCGCGCTCCGCTCTGGTCTGGTGGGTTAAAGCGATCCATTAGCCTCCCAACCTAACCTCTTAACTTGTCTGACACCAGGGCTATAGCTCTTCCCACTCCTGCTACCTGATTAATGGAGTGGGATTTTTTCTGCTGCGATCTTGGTCCTGGATGTCAGTCTCAATCCGCAGAACTGACAGGCTGGCGTATTCACCTCCCGCAAATTTTGTCACTCCCTGTTAGGGTTTAGCTAATTTGGGGTACTTTTGAAGGGGATATGATGTGTGGCCGAATGCTGCGTCGCTTTTGAGTCGAATGCCATTGCTCAGACTACCTTAAAGCCACCACCATCAAATTGAAGCTGTCAAGTGGAGTACCGCATGAGCCAGGGCAATGGAGGCAAGCTCAGATTGATGGTGGTTGACGACGAACCCGACAACTTAGATTTGTTGTATCGCACCTTTCGTCGTGATTTTGAAGTTTTTAAGGCCAACAGCGGCCTCAATGCCTTGCAGACTCTAGATAAAGAAGGAGAAATGGCCATCATTATCTCCGACCAGAGAATGCCCGGAATGAATGGAACTGAATTTCTCAGCAAAACCGTCGATCGCTTTCCAGATACGATTCGGATTGTCTTGACAGGCTACACCGACGTTGAAGACCTCGTAGAAGCTATCAACACAGGCAAGGTATTCAAGTACATCACCAAGCCTTGGATGCCCGATGAACTCAAAACCGTGGTGCAACAAGCGGCAGAAACCTATCAGGTCTTAAAGCAAAGAACCAACGAATTGCAGCGGGCCTTAAGACGCGAATCCTTATTTAACGCGATGACGACCGCAATTCGAGAGTCGCTGGATTATCGCAGTATGCTCCAAACGATTGTAGAAACCATTGGCAGCGGGTTTGCGGCTACTTCCTGCATTTTGCGCCCCGTCGAAGGCGATCGCCTCACCTCCGAATCTTTCTCCTATCAAGCTTCAGGCCAAGCAGAACTTGCAAGTTCAATTCAGAACTCTGCGGCTAACCCCACTGAAGCAGACCCACTAATTCATCAAGCAGACCCACTAACTCATCAAGCACTCACCACTCGCCAAACTCAGCTGGCCTCTAAAGGCGCGACCTCCCCAGAACTGGCCCAGCTCGTCATCCCTCTGACCTATCAACAAGAGCTGCTAGCTGTGCTCTCCCTTTACCAAGACAGCAATGCCTCCATCTGGCCCCCCGAAGACATTCAACTGATTGAAGGTGTAGCCGAACAAGCCGCTCTGGCCATCTCGCAAGCCAAGCTGTATCAGTTGATCCAAGAGCAAACCCAACAGATGCGAGCTGAGTTAGAAGTTGCTCGCCAAATTCAAACCAACCTGCTGCGCCAAAGCTGGCCAGAAACCGAAGGAGCCAAAATTCAAGCTTGTTGTTACCCCGCCCGTGAAGTGGGTGGCGATTTCTTCGAGGTCTACATTCATCCCCAAGGCGATATTTGGTTGACCGTGGGAGATGTGTCTGGCAAAGGCGTACCAGCCGCTTTATTTATGGCTAGCGCCATCTCTGTATTGCGGCGAGAACTGGCTCAAGAAGCTCCACCAGAGCCCAATATTGTGATGCAGAACTTAAACAGCGGCCTATCAGAAGATTTAGTCAGCAATAACTGCTTCATTACAATGGTTTTGGCTCGCTACACCCCTGCCACAGGTCAGTTAATCTACGCTAATGCGGGTCACGTTTATCCGCTAGTATGGTCTCACCAGACTGTAATCTCAGCTAGTTCTCCAGACGCACTACCACCAGAGCCAACTTACTTGAAAACCCGGGGTGTCCCGCTGGGCATTCTACCAACGTGGAAGGCAGCAGCAGGCAGTGTTGTTCTGAACACAGGAGAAGTATTTTTGCTAACGAGTGATGGTATTACTGAAGCCACAATTAGCGAAGAGGGCATCGGCGATGGCACCCCCCCTAGTGCGAGTTCGATGTTGAAGCAAACAGGTCTCTGGCGGCTCCTCACCCAAGAGCGAACCCCCCTCAACCTCAATACACTCCTGGAGCGTATTCAAGCGCATAACCCGATTCAGGAAGATGACCAAACTATTCTCTCTCTGGAGGTTCTGTAGTCCATGAGAACTGAGCTTCACGTACCCAGCGACTTGAAGTTTTTGACGATTGTTGAAAACTGGCTGCTAGGCTCTTTGGAAGTTGAGCTAGGTGACCACGTAGATTGGCCAAGGCAGTCAAACCGCCTGCGTCTAGTGCTCGTCGAGGCTTACTCCAATGTTGTGCGGCACGCTCACCGCAACCAACCTAACCTGCCTGTTCTAATCCGGTTAGAACTAAAGGACCGCGACATTGCCCTAGAGATTTGGGACCACGGCAAAGGCTTCGACCTTTCAACTTACTTGCCACCCAGCCCCGAAGACAAACAGGAGAGCGGCTACGGTTGGCTCATTTTAAACCGACTAATGGACCGCGTGGAATACCGACTTCAGGTGAATGGTCGTAACTGTCTTAAATTAGAAGCCAGCTTACCCGAAGAAGCCAACTCCAAACTCAACTCCCATTAAATTAGCCAGTTAAAAAATTTACGGACGGCGAAGATTTAAAAGTTCTTGAGGCGAAGCCAAAAGCTTAATTGTGGCAGAAACAATCTTTTGTTGAGCATTTAGGATAAACAGCCAGGAGACATTCACCCCAAACCAAGGCGTTTGCACCTTGCCAGCCACTTGCACTTGAGTAGAACCCTCCTCGATTGTCTCAATCACCCCTTGTCGAGGCAGTAGCGTCATGCCCGTCGCTTCCTGATGCAGATAAGCCGCGATCGCCTCTGGCCCCATGATCGCTGGCTCAAATGGTGCATTCATCACCCCCTCCGGAGCAAATAGCTGACTCACAGCTTCAAACTCAGCTGCATTAAACTGTTCAAAATATTGCAGAATCGTTGGCTCCGTAATCCCCTCGATCGCGATCGCACCTGGCTGAGCCACTTGATCAGAAACAGTAGAATTAGTCATCGTTCAACCGATAAGTTTTAGTTGTGATCGCACAGTTAGAAATCCGTCTGAAAAGTATTAAAGAGTATTAAAGACTCTGCACTAGCCCCCTCAATCCCCGAGAATTGGGGGAAGTTAAGAAGTTATCTCCACTCGACTTGTGAGACTCGCAAGCAGTTAGAGTCGCAAACAAAGATGCAACTACACTAAATAAAAGCCACCCACCAAAGCTTGCCCCCCAAGATGGATTTTCATCCCACAAAACAAACCCCTTCTGGAGGGGGTCTGGGGGACGCAGCCGTCCCTCAGCGGGGGTTTGGGGGCACTTGCCCCCAAGGATCGGATTTTTTCAAAATGTCGTGCCTCCAACTCAAAAAGGCACCCCTATGAGCAGCCTAACCACAACCCCAATCGATCGCGATCGCATCAAACAAAAAGCC
>DATNPE010000287.1:0-3918 GCA_036703355.1 Allocoleopsis sp.
CTAGGAACAGCTTGATGCGGGTTAAGATTGACCAGACTTAAATGAAGTGAAGTGGTTTCAAATTGGGGACCGATAGCACGTATTTTTACAGAAGGTGATGGCAATCGATAAAAGAAATTAAATCCATGTCAAAAGTTTTACATCCTCCTCCGAGTTTTTTCGCTACAGGCCTTTGATAGTAAAACCGAATCTTCGTTGATTTTCCTTGTTCGTAACATTAAAGATTTAGTTAATCAACAGACCAAAAGTAATTTTTTGTCGCTTAACTCTAAAACTCAACTCAGCAATAGAGCATCTTGCAGTAATGCTGTTGGCGATTTAGCACCATCCAGTTCGTGAGAAATTTCTCTGGAATTGGTGCTTCGACATCTCTACCAGAAATGATGCTAAATTGTGGGGATAGGACAAGGTCACTGAAGTATATATTCAGTTTAGTTTAAGACTTCGGCAAGGCTATTGGCATCTTAAATTCTTGGCTTGCTCTAAGAATTGAGGCTATAACTACTACATTTGTTGCTTCTACAACAAAACTCTGATTACTAGATCCCATAGCCTTCTCTTACTGCGATCCTCACCGAATTGAGGGTTGTAGGGGTTAGTATGGTGGCGCTAGGCTGGTTCTTTAAGCGGTTAGTTGTGTCACTCTACTGGTAGCAGAGCGAGCTGCTCTAGGAATCCGCTAAAGTCAATAGACATTGATTTTAGACAAGCCGAGTGAATGGGTGAAGCAATTCAAGGATACGATGGCGCTAAGATAGTTGCATTTTCCAGCAACAAAAGTAACTAGGAGGGTAGCCCTCCTGGCATTAAGATTGCTGGTCGTCAGCAATACGTAGTCACTAATCTAGAGACGGTAGGAGCAGTAGACTCATCATGACCCTCTCATACTTATGTAGGTGGATTCAGTAGCGCTCTGAGCAGAAAACCCAGCATCAAGGAATATTGCTCAACCAATGTTCGCTTCTTAAACTGGGTTTAGCAGGGCAAATTAAACTGCTGGCAGAAGGCTTATCTAAAAACTAAGGACCTGGGCATCGACACGGAAGAGGACGATCGGCGTGCTGTATCTAGCAGAAGTACAAAAAAAGACCGGATTCATTGGTAGTGGTAAGGCAGAACTAAAGCTGCTGGCTTGTCAGCGCTCTGAGCAGAGTTGGACTGCTGTACCTGGGGAGGAGGTCATTCCCGCAGATGAGGCCAATAACTTTAACGCGGGAGCCTTAGTGCTAGCTGATCTGACTGCAAATAAGCAAGTGCAGCGGTTACAGGAAGCTTCCCGTCAGCTCGTTACCATTCTGCAAAATTTCTCTCGTTTACAAGAAAAGTTTAAAACGCAAGAAGAAGAAATTGAGCAGTGGAAGCAGTCTCTGACTTATCAAAGCCAAGAGCTGAATCGCCGTGAAATGGAAATGGAAGCGCGGCGAGAACAGCTTCAGCAAATTGAAGAAGATTTTGAGCAGCTAGAACAGCAACGCCAAGAAATTGAGCGATCGCGGGTCGAAGCCAACCAGCTCCGGGAAGAACTAGAGCGTCGCAACAGCGAACTAGAGGGAGCTTGGGCCCACCTACATGGGGAAATGCGCCGCTTAGAGGAACGCCAAGCCGAGGTTCAGCAATCCACCGTTTTGGATGAGGAACAAGCTCGCAAGATTCAAGACCTGCTCAACCGCCTATCTGGCTCAGTGGCCCCTACCGAATCAGCTCGCGAACAGTTAAACCTGGCAGTTGAAATTATTAACGGGCAGCAAAACATTCTAACCGAGCATTGGCAGCGGCTAGAGCAACAACGAGCTAGCGCCCAGCAGTTGCAGCAAGAAGTCGATCGCCAAGCTCAAGATTTGCAAAACCGTTGGAATGAGTGGCAGCAAGCTCAAACTTCTCTAGAACAGGCCAAGGGAGAGCTAAAAGCCCAACAAGCGGCTCTCAACTTGAAGCAAGATTACGCGCAGACGTTAGGGTTGCAGCTACAAAACCAAGAAGAGTTGCACCAGCAATTGTATCGGCTGTCAGAAACTTCCGACAAAGTCAAAATTAGCCCCAAAGTTGACGTTGCCGCTCTAGAATCTATGCCACTCAACGAGTTGCAAAGCATGGTGCAAGATTTGCAACGAGACTGGGAAAAAATTCTCCGGTTTGTCAATGACCAAGAAGAAGAGTTGGCCCTGCAACAGCAAACCATTGAAGAAGTGCAAACGCAGATCCAGCAAGCTAGCGAGTACGATCGCCTGCGACTAGAAACCGAGCTGGCAGATGAGCAAGACCGCTACCAAATGCTGAATGAGACCTTGGTGGGCCAGCGGCGCAACTTGAAAGAGCGGGAAGAAATCTTATCGCAACACCAAGCGGTTTTATTGCGGCGCGAAGGCAAGTCAGAAGCCGTTAAACAAGAGTCTGAAATTGATTTGGGACCTGCTCTGACTCAGATTGAGAACATCAAGCAGCAGCAATCCGAAGAGTTACAAAAGCTGGAAAACCAGATTGAGCAAATGCGAGGGGCGATTCAGCAAGCTCAGAGCATGGTCGATCACCAGTCCAATGAGCAAACTCAGAAACAAAATGAGCTGAAGCAGCTAGAGCAAAACTTGCAAACTCAGCGCACTAATTTGGCGGAGTTGTCGGCAAAGGTCGCTCTCTACCAAGAGATGATGCAACCTGTGCAAGACCATGTGGATGGAGTGCGGCAAAAGCTAGAAGCGATCGCGGGTGTGCTTAATCAAGTCCAAGAAGCGAGCGACTACCAGCTACAAGCGATCGCCGAAATGCGACAAGTGCTGCTCAGCTTGATGAATACGCCAGAGTTAGCGGCTTCTTAGTTAGTTCAGCTTAGCTGAGAGTGGGTGGATGGGCGCTAGAGCTGTTTTAGCCAAATCCATTCACCCTCTACGATTGCGATCGCCCCACCTGGAAACGGGTCAGTTTGCGATCGGTTAGGAGCCGTAATTAAGCTGATTACTTTTTCAATTTGTTCAAAATTAAGCGCGTTGGTCAGGGCTGCTTGAAGAAACTGCCTCACCACTCGTCTTTGCAAAGCCAGCGGCGCAGACCATAGCACCAATCGATTCAAACCTGCTTGGGAAGGGTGCTGAGCTTGCTGGCGGAGTGCGGTTGCAGCTTGCTCTAGATACTCCACATCGGCTTGCAGTAGCTCAGTGGCTTGGGCTAAAGCTTTTTCTACTTGTGGATTAAAGTGCTGCTGTAAGTAAGGCAATAATTCTTGGCGAATCCGATTGCGAGCATACTTCAAATCTTGGTTGGTTGAGTCTTCCCAGATAGGCAAGTCTAATGCTTCACAAAACTGAGCCGTTTCAGCCCGCGTTAGGTTGAGTAAAGGCCGCACCAGTGTCATGCCTGGGCTTAAGGCTCGCTGCCAAGTTAAAGCTTGCAACCCGTCTGCTCCACTGCCCCGCATCAAGTTGTAGAGCAACGTTTCAGCGCGATCGCTGGCGGTATGCCCTGTCACGAGATAAGAATAATTCTGAGCTTGAGCGATTTCGGTTAAGGCTTGATAGCGCCAGGTTCTTGCCGCAGCTTCGCTAGGTAATGTTTCCGTGGCAGTGCATTGATAGAACTCAACTTGCCAAGTTTGGGCTAACTGTTGCACATGGGCAGCATTTGCCGCTGAATCAGCTCGCCAGCCGTGGTCGCAATGGGCGATCGCGATTTGCCAATTCCACTTGGGCTGCAAGTCTAAGAGCAATTTCGCTAAGCAGAGCGAATCTTGGCCGCCAGAAACAGCCACTAATAGCCGCTGTTGTCGGGGCAGAAGTTGGCGCGATCGCAGAGTTTGGTGAACTTTGGCATGGAGGGGAGTCCAGGCAGTAGGGGCACTCATAGCACTGAAAGAGTGAAATTATTGCCAAAAATAAGCAGCCAGCTCTAGGGAGAACTGACTGCCATTGTTAGACGATGAATGGTTTA
>DATNPE010000288.1:0-5396 GCA_036703355.1 Allocoleopsis sp.
ACGGTGTAGCGGATAACCGTCCCTTAGTTAGGTTTACCCGGAGGCTGTTGGACTTCTAGAATTCAAGCAATTGCTTTAACAGATCAAGAGCATTCAGAAATGCCAATTAAAGATCAGCCTCAACCCCCCCGTTCTCGCCGAGTTGGCAATATTCTGCTATTGCTATCAGGCTTATTTTTGTTGGTAAATCTATTTTTTCCGAGTTTATTCGCTCCTCAGATTCCCCGCGTTCCCTACAGTTTGTTCATTCATCAAGTGGATGAGCAGGAGGTGGCGAGGGCTTCGGTGGGCCAAAATGAAATTCGCTATCAGCTCAAAGGAGAGGGTGACCAGCAGGGTCAAATTCTTAGCACCACGCCGATCTTTGACCTCAACTTGCCCAAACTTCTAGAGGAAAAAGGCGTTGAGTTTGGTGCGACTCCACCCTCGAACAATGGTTGGATTGGCACCCTGATCAGTTGGGTGATTCCGCCTCTGATTTTCATTGGCATTTGGCAGTTCTTCCTGAATCGCAATGCTGGTGGTTCGCAAGGTGTCCTCTCTATTGGCAAGAGTAAAGCCAAGGTTTATGTAGAAGGGGATGCTGCCAAAATCACGTTTGCCGATGTGGCAGGTGTGGAAGAGGCCAAGACTGAACTGGTCGAGATTGTAGACTTCCTCAAGAGTCCCGATCGCTTTATCCAGATTGGTGCCCGCATTCCCAAGGGGGTGCTGTTGGTTGGCCCTCCGGGTACTGGGAAAACCTTACTGGCGAAAGCTGTTGCGGGTGAAGCGGGTGTTCCCTTCTTCAGCATCTCTGGTTCTGAGTTTGTGGAACTGTTTGTGGGTGTGGGGTCTTCCCGTGTCCGCGATTTGTTTGAGCAAGCCAAGAAACAAGCGCCTTGCATCATCTTTATTGATGAATTAGACGCGATCGGTAAGTCTCGTGCGTCTGGTGGCTTCTACGGTGGCAACGATGAGCGGGAGCAAACCTTAAACCAGTTGCTCACGGAGATGGATGGTTTTGCGGCGGGTGGCGCGACTGTGATTGTGCTAGCGGCAACCAACCGTCCGGAAAGCTTAGACCCAGCGCTACTACGTCCTGGACGCTTTGACCGTCAAGTGTTGGTCGATCGCCCAGACTTATCGGGTCGTGAAGAAATTCTCAGAATTCATGCCCAGAAAGTGAAGTTGGGGCCAGATGTAAACCTCAAGGCGATCGCGACTCGCACTCCTGGCTTTGCTGGCGCTGACTTGGCTAACTTGGTTAATGAAGCGGCTCTCTTAGCGGCTCGGCAAAATCGTCAAGCCGTGGCTCAAGAAGACTTTGCCGAAGCGATCGAGCGGGTGGTTGCTGGCTTAGAGAAAAAGAGCCGCGTTCTCAATGAAAAAGAGAAAAAGATTGTGGCTTACCACGAAGTCGGGCACGCTTTGGTGGGTGCTCTAATCCCTGGTAGTGGTCGTGTCGAGAAGATCTCGATTGTGCCTCGTGGCATGGCAGCCCTGGGTTATACCTTGCAACTGCCCACGGAAGATCGCTTCTTGATGGATGAAGCGGAACTACGCGGTCAGATTGCCACTTTGCTAGGCGGTCGCTCGGCAGAAGAAATCATCTTCGGGAGTATTACCACGGGCGCTTCCAATGACTTGCAACGCGCTACCGATTTGGCAGAGCGCATGGTCACGACCTACGGCATGAGCAAAGTTCTTGGTCCACTCGCTTACGATAAAGGCCAACAGGCGATGTTCTTGGGTGGGGAAGGCGTCAATCCGCGCCGCATGGTGAGTGAAAAAGTAGCTGAAGCGATCGATCGCGAGGTGAAGGAGATTGTGGAGACAGCTCACCAGCAAGCCCTCGACATTTTGAATCAAAACCGTGAGTTGCTAGAGGCGATCGCGACTCAACTTCTAGAAACAGAAGTGATTGAAGGAGAAACGCTGCAAACTCTCTTGAGCCAAGTTCAACCCGCCAACAAAATTCCTGCTGGCGTGGCTTAAGGCTCTAGTGAGCTAAACTCCATCGGTGACTGGGTGAAACTAAATCTAAAAGGTGGAGCAGGCATCTTGCCTGTGGCGGGCAGGATGCCCGGACTACCTAGAGGCTGAATTACCTAAATGTAGGGAGTTCAGCCTTTTTCTGTAACTATCATGTTTAGCTGGAACAGTTGAATAGCTCTAAAATCTCGCGACAAAAGCCTTTGAGTTCCTGAGCAATTTCTGAGACAGGTTGGGTCGTTCCTTCAAAGTCCCAATTTTCGATCGTGGAGAGCCGCCATTGTTTGCCTTTGTGGTCAAACCCGACGGCTTCCACCCCGATCGCGCGTCTGATTTTTGTCATCGGGTCTTGATAGAAGCGAATTTGCACCAAAATACTGCGGCTTTGAAACAAACGGCTGCGTCCCGGAAAGTGGAAGCCAATATCAATTGAATCTGGGTCTACTAATTCTCTGGTGTCAGAATCATTGGCCCAGGGCTTAAGGTCGGCTCTCGCGTCAGGGAACTTTGACTTAAATAAATTAACCACCGTGGCGATTTTGCTGGCGGTTTCAAGGTCGAGGGCCTGTTCGGCTGCGTTCACTTGAACCACTCCTTCCAACGTACCAAAGGGACTAAGGACAATAGGAACTTGGCGAGTCATGGTGCCAATTGTTCATCAATGGGCAGACTGAAATTGGCAAAACCGCGATGCTAGATTCATTCGCATCCCTGCCCATGAGCAGTTCAGCGCCGAACTACCAGGAGTTCAACCCTATGGCTACACCCTGTCACATCATCGTAGAAGGTAATCCAGCCATCATCTATACCAGTCGAGAGGGAACTCCTACGAAGATCTTGCCTCGGCTTCAGCCTTTTCTAGAAAAATTTTGGCAGGAAAGAGACATCTCTGGAGAATACTGTGATACGCCAGAGTGTTTGGTGGCGCAATTGGTCGTGAGATTTGGCTTTGAAATGTGCGAGGATGACTTCTCCCATCTACGGGTAGGGCTAACTTACCGTTCAGAAGTTGAGTACCTTTACTACATCGCTGCCGATCGCACCGTAAGCGTTTGGACTCCGGACTTTGATTACGCGAGCAATCCCAGCTTAGGGCTGCAAGCCTGCCAACTGTTGGTCAATGAACTTTGTTAAGTTCTAGAAATAATTCCGTCAGCAGATCCATCTTTGTGCCTTATATGACCAAAGATGCAGGTTTCACCAGCCACAGCAAGTTTACATTTAGAAAAAAAGTGACTTGCTTACTATGTTTTCTGAGTCCCCCTTAATCAAAAAACTCTATGAGCGGCTTTCTCACAAAGTCAAAGTCGTTTCTCACGATATTGAAACTAAAGTTCAAAACGCCATTGACGATAATTCCAGCACGGCTCCTAGCAATCTGAATCCACCAACCTATTTGGATGAAATGCTCATCCTCCAAACGCTGAAAAATATTGAAAATAAAGCCAAAGACAAGATGGAGCAGTCTGACAAATCTTGGCAATAGAGGTATTAGCAGTCATAGGTGCGATCGCCTCCAGCCAAGCTCTAAGATTGGTGCAAAGGAATTTCAATCAAAAACTCGGTGCCTTGTCCTGGGGCAGAATTGCAGCGTAGTACGCCACCATGTTTGTCCGTGACGATCTGGTAGCTAATCGATAAACCCAAGCCTGTCCCTTTACCAATCGGTTTGGTGGTAAAGAAGGGATCAAATAGTCGCCGTTGATCAGCCTCTGCAATACCAGGACCATTATCGGCAATCCGAATTTGTACCGTTTGGCCGTTGAGTTGGTGGGTGCGGATTTCAATTTTGGGTGCTGATAGAGACTCAACCGCTGAAGTTTGGTGATCCTCTAGGGCATCGATCGCATTCGTGAGCAAGTTCATAAATACTTGGTTGAGTTGCCCCGCATAACACTCGATGAGTGGCAGCTCGCCATAATCTTTAATCACTGCAATCTCAGGGCGATCGCTTTTGGCCTTGAGCCGATTTTGCAAAATCATCAAAGTACTATCGATGCCTTCGTGGATGTTGACCGCTTTCATCTCGGCTTCGTCCATGCGGGAGAAGTTCCGCAGAGACAACACAATCTTTTGAATGCGGTCTGCGCCTACTTTCATGGAAGCGAGGAGTTTGGGCAGATCGGCGAGTAAGAAATCCAGGTCAACGGCTGCTAATTCTTCGGCAATTTCGGGAGTAGGTTGGGGAAACTGCTGTTGATACAGCTTTAACAAATGAGTCAGGTCTTGAATGTATTCTCCGGCGTAGTTGAGGTTGCCGTAGATAAAATTCACGGGGTTGTTGATTTCATGGGCAATCCCTGCCACTAACTGGCCCAAGCTGGACATTTTTTCGCTCTGCACCACCTGAGCTTGGGTCTGCTGGAGTTCTCGCAGCGTTTGTTCCAGCTCTTGCGCTTTCTCTTGCAGTTTGGCTCCCGTCTTTTGTACTTCCGCAAACAAACGGGCGTTATCTAGAGCGGTGGCAATTTGTCCTGCCAAGATGTTGAAGGTTTCCACGTCCATCGGGCTGAAGCGATCGCTCTGCTTATCCTCAATATTGAGTACGCCTAGCACAGTACCCCGCGTCACCAGAGGCACCACCACTTCGGAACCTACCGCCGCCGCATAAATACCCTTGAACTCAGGGTGAGGGTCTGCCTGGTCAACGTAAAGCGTCTCTTGGATGCGAGCGGCAGTGGCAATCAAGCTTTCAGTATCCTCTAAAGCAATTTGAGTCGGTTGTCCCAGTCGCGTAATATCTTCCTGGCTGGACTCCACTTCTTTGTACAAAATTTGTTTGTCAGGGTGGAGCAAATAAATTTGGATGTAATGCAGGTTAAAGCGACTTTGCATCAGCGCGATCGCTTCTCGTAACAGGCGTTTCGGCTCTAAGGCGACTCGCGACAGTTCGGTGACAGCACCCGTGACTTGCTGGCTCACTTCTAGCTCTTGGGTGCGTTCCTCTAAGTTGTGCAGTAGGTTGCCCAGCTGCTCGGCCATTTGGTTAAAGCTGCTGGCTAATATGCCAATCTCATCCTGGGTCTGGATGCTACTGCGAGTTTTGAGATTCCCCTTGGTAAAACTCGTAACGATGTGAGTCAACTCTAATAGAGGTTTGGTCAGCAAATCGCTGAGGGTAATGGCTGCTGCCGCGACTAACACTGCGATCGCGATCGCCAGAAACAATGTGGCTCGAAGTTGTGCCTGAATTGGCGATAGAAATACATCTTGTGACTCAACAAATACAACCAACCAAGGCTGAGTTTTTAGCTTGGTGACTGCGGCTGAGTTCTGACCTGGAATCGCCGCAAACTTAGCAGTGAAGAAAGGCGTTTTGTCCACCTGCTGCAACCCTTGCTCAAAGGCAGGCAGATTGGTTGACCAATCGGTGGGTGAACCTTGGGGCAGTCGTCCCGCAGCTTGCAACGCTCTAAATTTAG
>DATNPE010000289.1:0-3297 GCA_036703355.1 Allocoleopsis sp.
TGTGCTGGAATCCTTCCAGACCAACTTGTGCATACATTCCTCGCGCTATGGTCAAGCCATTGCAGCACGGGCGATCGCCTCAGGAGCACTGAGTGAGATCTCGACTCAAGTCATCCGTCCTTACTACCAGGAAAAATTCACCGTGGTCGAGAATAGCCTCGATCAAGCCATGCCTCAAGACTTGCCTTGGTTCCTGCATCGAGGAGAAGGAGCGATTTTTGCTTGGCTGTGGCTGCAAGATTTACCCATGACCGATTGGGAGTTCTATCAGAAACTCAAGCAGGTGGGCGTGATTGTCGTACCGGGTAGTTCTTTCTTCCCTGGTTTACGCGAAGATTGGCCCCACAAGCAGCAATGCGTCCGGATTAGTCTCACCGCTAGCAACGAGGAGATTGCGGATGGCATGCAGCGCTTAGCCAAGGTGGTGGCAGAAGTTTATCAACTGGCACCTGCAAGTTAGAAAATTGCTTGAATATGATCCGTGAGAACCCAATGTCCGAGAGTCGCAAACCCAATCCTTCCCGAACCTCCCCTCCCAATACAACCGCTGTGCCTGAAGGTTGGCTAGAAATTGGCAAAATTGTATCCGCTCAGGGTTTGAAAGGTGAGGTACGAGTATACCCAGACTCCGACTTCCCAGAGCGATTCGAGCAACCCGGAACTCGCTGGCTCTTGCCTTTGGGAGCTACCGAACCCCAAGCCATTGAGCTAGTTAGGGGACGCTACCTCCACGGCAAGGGCATGTATGTGGTGCAGTTAGAAGGGATTCGCGATCGCGACCAAGCAGAAGCCCTCCGAGGCTGCAAACTTTTGGTGCCAGAGAGCGATCGCCCCCAACTCGAAGAAGGCGAATTTCACGTCATCGACTTGATTGGGTTAGAAGTGTTTGACCAAGCGACGCAAACTTTGTTGGGCACAGTCACCGACGTGGTCCCCGCTGGCAACGACCTGCTAGAAGTAAAGCTGAGCCAGCCTAAAAACCCCAAGCAGTCTACGGTTTTGGTACCATTCGTCAACGAGATTGTGCCTGTGGTGGATCTGGTGGCGCGAAAAGTAGAAATTACGCCGCCTCCTGGCTTAATCGAATAAGGCAGGTTGCTAAACCAACGGCAGTAGAATCTCAAACTCGGTCCCAACTCCCAGTTGCGATCGCACTTCAAACTTACCGCCGTGCCTCGCCGTGACGATTTGATAGCTCACCGACAAACTCGTTTCTTTTGCCGCCCGTTTCTCAACGGAAAACGAGTCCAAAATCTGTTGATGGCGTTCTGGCGAGAGACCAGGGCCATTGTCAGCAATGCACACTGAAACCCAACGAGAACCAGCAGCGGTGATGGATTTAGCAGGGCAAACTTTGGTAGTGATAGAAATTTGAGGTTTTTGCGGTGGCGTTAGGGTATCGGGACTAGAAAATTCGATCGCCAACTCTTGTCTAACGGCTTGATCAATGAGGGCATCCACTGCATTGGTCAAAATGTTCATAAAGACTTGGCTCAGCTGCCCTGCAAAACATAAAACTGGTGGTAGATGTCCGTAGTTTTTAACAACTACAATCTCGCCAGTTAAACGACTTTTAAGTAATAGCAAAATGCTATCTAAATACTCATGTAAATCGGCTGGTTTCGGATAAACCTCGTCAATGTGACAGAAGTTTTGTAGGCTGGTCGCTAATTTCGACAAGCGCTCGGCCCCAGAGCGAATGCTATGAATCGTATGAGGTAAATCTTGCTTTAAATAATCCAGTTCTAAATCTTCTTCTAAATCAAGAATTTCTTGGGGCGGCTGAGGTAAACAAGCGCGATAGGCAGCGATTAATTCCAACAAATTTTGGCTATAGGTAGAAACATGAGTTAAATTGCCCCAAATAAAGCTGACCGGATCTAAAATTTCGTGGGCAATACCATCGACTAAACGGCCTAAACTGGCCATTTTTTCGCTTTGGATCATCTGCGCTTGAGTTCTTTCATACCTCACCTGTGTCTCAATCCCTCGAATTTGCCAATAGGCAATATTCAGTTCGTGCATATTGAGCAACTGATAGGTGTCTGGTTCTGTATAAACCACCATAGGTTCGCCCACTAGCTCACGCGATCGCCGTAACGCTTGCTGGGCCGCCGTCACAATCGGGGTATGGGCAGACAGAACCAACGACTGGGGTCGAGCATAACTATAAAGCACCGCCAAAGGCTGCTTCAGAAACAGTTCTAGCCCTTGAGGTCGAAGCAAATACTCCAGAAATTGCTGTCGAGAAATCATCCCGACAAACTCGCCTTGCTCCAGCAGAATCACACCTGGCAATAAGGGATTTTTGTCAAAAATCTGTGCGATTTCAGCGCCTAAACAGCAAATCTCAACCTGAAAGTTGTAGAGCCGTAGATCCTGAAGCGATGACTCTAGGCTCAGGGCGAGTCCATTGCCTTCAGAAACGGATGGTGGCCTGATTTGAGGACTGAATTGATTTAGCACAGGCATTCAACTCTCTTAGACACCCCAAACAATGTCAACGAAAAATCAGCAAGCTTAGGCAATGGGTTTGCTCAGGCTCGCGCTGCCTCCAGCCGCTATCCTAGCTAGATTAGCTTTTAGAATACCGTGACCTTCATAGGGTCGGCTTCTGCCCTACAATATAGGCGCTCAAAAACTATAGAGCGTCCGCAAAATTATTGGACCAAACTCATCGGTATTGCCTGTGGCTCAATTTATTCCGTAATTTCTGATAGTTCAAGGTTTGGCAAAACACGCTATTGCTTTGGTAGCGGCGTCAGGCCAGTTAATGAACCTTGTGCGATCGCATCCAACGAACTATGCAGCAATCAAAGGCAGGCGAATTTCAAATTCCGTCCCCACTCCGAGTTGCGATCGCAAATTTAATTGGCCTTGGTGTTTCTCGGTCACAATTTGATGACTAATGGCGAGTCCTAACCCTGTGCCTTGACCTACGGGTTTGGTGGTAAAAAACATTTCAAAAATTCGAGATTGAATCTCAGGTGTAATTCCTGGACCATTATCTGCAATCCGAATCACAACCCAGCGATCGAATGAGAGTAATTCTGTGGTTTCAGCCTCACAAACTAGCGTTGTGATTTTGATTTGTGGCTGGTACAAACTTGATTCCGTTTGCGGCTTACCGAAAAATTGACTGAGCTTTTGAGCAGTATCAAGCGTTTTTTGCTCCATCAAGGCATCAATGGCATTGCTAATGAGATTCATTAAAACTTGGCTGAGCTGACCAGCATAGCAGTTTACTAGAGGTAGCTCACCATAATCTTTAACCACATCAATACCTTGCTTCAGACG
>DATNPE010000290.1:0-6081 GCA_036703355.1 Allocoleopsis sp.
TGAAAACACAGCGCCCTATTCCCCTTTGGCGAGATACGAGGTTTTGGTGGATCGTTGGGCAGGTGCTCGTCGTGCTGCTGAGCGCGATCGCCATTGCGATTTTTTGGAGCAATCTCAACCGCAACTTACAGCAGTTGGGAATTCAATTTGGCTTCGGCTTTTTGAAGTCTCAAGCCGCCTTTGATATTGGTGAAACCCCTATTTCCTATCGCCCTTCAGATACCTATACGCGGGCGTTACAAGTGGGGCTGGTGAACTCTTTACGGGTTACGATTTTTGGTATCATCCTGGCAACGGTGGTGGGAGTGACCGCTGGGATTGCTCGCCTCTCTGACAACTGGCTGGTGCGGCAAATCGCCTTGGTTTATGTGGAAACGCTCCGCAACACACCGTTGCTATTGCAATTATTTTTCTGGTATTTTGCCGTTTTTCTTGGTTTTCCGCGTTTACCCGCCTACATTCAGCTACCTGGGCCGATTTATCTCACCCAGCAGACTGTGGCGTTGCCTTGGTTGCAATTTACTCGCGATACCGATACTTGGCTCTGGATGTTGGGAGCCAATCTGTTGCTGGTCTGGGCTTGGCATCGGTGGGATAGCAGAGCAGCGGCCCCTGCTTTTCCCTTACTACTGAAGCTATTAGGCACTCTAGCTTTGACAGTCGCGATCGCTTTGATCTTGCTAGAAAACGAAGTCTTTGACTGGGATGCCCCCCAAATTATTGCAGGCAGTATCGAAGGGGGTTTACAGCTCTCTCCGGAGTTTGGCGCTTTATGGGTGGGCTTGAGCTTATACACCGCTACTTTCATTGCTGAGATTGTGCGGGGTGGGGTGCAATCGGTGCCTCAGGGTCAATGGGAAGCAGCGAGAGCGTTGGGTCTGAAACCGAGTTATATCCTGCGTCTGGTAATTTTTCCCCAAGCTCTGCGATCGATTGTGCCGTCTCTGGGCAATCAATATCTCAACTTGGCGAAAAACTCTAGCTTGGCGATCGCGATTGGCTACCCTGACCTGTATGCCGTGGCTTCCACGACCTATAACCAGACAGGCCGAGCCGTGGAAGTGATGATATTAATTTCAGTCACCTATCTTTCCATCAGCTTGGTGATTTCCAGCTTGATTAATTGGTATAACCGCACGGTGCAACTGGTGGAGCGCTAGACAAACTTATGACCTTAGAAGATTCTCCACCACCCGCTTTAGCGCTGACGCCGTGGCAATGGCTCCGGCGCAATTTGTTCAACACTTGGTACAACAGCCTGCTGACGCTGGTTTGTTTGTGGCTGATCTTCCAGGTTTTGCAAGCCTCACTGGGCTGGGCTTTCGCTCAAGCGCAGTGGGCAGTGGTGCAGACCAATCTACGCCTGTTTTTTATTGGTCGCTATCCCCCCAATCTAGCTTGGCGAATTTGGTTGGTGTTAGCGAGCATCGTGGGTCTAGGTGGACTCTCCTGGGGAAGTTTGGCTCCAAGGCGATCGCCCTGGCTGCAACGGGGAGCCACCATTGGTTCAGCGATCGCTTTGGGTTTAGCGGCACTGTTACCCCTCGCATTACCACCTCGGCTCTGGCTAGGCGCGATCGCCCTCCTCCTCTCTGGCGGTTTTTGGCTAGGACAACGCTTCGCAACACAGCTCAAGCCCTGGTTAGTTTGGGCCTGGATCGCTGCTTTTCCGGTATGGCTGTGGTTGATTGGCGGTGGATTGGGGCTGCGATCGGTAAGCACCAATCTTTGGAATGGTCTGCTGCTGACTTTGTTGCTAGCAACCACCAGTATTGTGCTGGCCTTTCCCTTTAGTGTCTTGTTAGCGCTGGGGCGGCAGAGCAATTTGCCCGTAGTGCGCTGGTTTTGCACCCTGTTTGTGGAAATTGTGCGCGGTCTACCTTTGATCGGCATTCTGTTTCTAGCGCAGGTGATGTTGCCCTTAATCCTGCCTGTAGAACTACGCCTAGACCGAGTGTTACGCGCGATCGCAGGACTGGTGCTGTTTAATGCGGCTTACCTAGCAGAAAATGTCCGGGCGGGTCTACAAGCTGTACCCAGAGGCCAAAGCGAAGCGGCTCGGGCTTTGGGATTGAACTCATTCCTGGTGTTGTGGCTGATTGTGTTGCCGCAAGCCTTACGAGTGGTAATTCCCGCGATCGTGGGCCAGTTTATTTCCCTGTTCAAGGACACCTCACTGCTCTCGATCTTTGCCCTGGTAGAACTGACTGGAATTGCGCGATCGATTCTGGCGCAACCGCAGTTCTTAGGCCGCTATGCTGAGGTGTATCTGTTTGTGGGGCTGCTCTACTGGCTGTTTTGCTATTCCATGTCGATCGCCAGCCGACGCCTAGAGCGACATCTTGGCATCGGCTCTAGAAGAACTTAAGGATTGATGATGCCGAAGTAGATAGCTGCGACAAAGAAGTTCAACGCTAAAAAGACGGCTCCCAGTGTTAAACCAAAGGCCCAAGAAGGCTCGGTCTCCTTGGTCATGACGTTCTCGGCAGGTTTAGTAACCTTAGGACCATCCGCATTATCGTAGGGCTTGGTCTGGTCGATGCGGCTAGTATTGCGTTGCTTGTATTGGTTGGTTTGAGTACTCATAGGTCTAGTCTGTTTTTGTAAAGTGTTGACAATTGTTAAGGCTGAACTAGAGCCTATGTTCGCGCGCTCCCACCAAGCCTGCATCAATCTATTGAATTATGCAAAAGGGCAAACCCTGATTAAACAAAAATTCGATTTCTGTGTTTGGAAGCACAAGCCTGATTTAACTTAAGAGGTTGTTTTAAGTAGTTGGTCTTTAGATGGCAATACTCTACAAAATTGTTTTTTTTGAGTTGCTTAAAATAGTATCTGGGTTAAATTTTTAAGAGCGATCGCTAGCTTTGTCTAGAACAAGTTGTTAGAAAGGAGCCTTAAAATTACCTTCTTTAACCCTAAATAAATCCTATTTTTAGTTGGCTTCACTACTTAGATTGTTTGCAAAAAAAACTTATGAGTAAGGAGATTAAACGTTTTCCGTTAAGGAGAGTTCTTTAATTTCTAGAGAGCGCTATCAATAGAAATTCCTTAATAATGACTAGGAATATGTAACAAATTATTGCTAAAGAGAGAAATAAGGTAGGTTCAGCTTGATAAGCCGCTAGAAGTATCACTAGAGGCAAACATGAGACGTGAGATTCGAGTTAAGCAATTGACACTAGATACAACTCTTATGCTGGTGACATTTGGAATATTCTTCTCTATCACTCCATTTTGTATTCTTTCAGGAGTACTTAGCCTATTTGGTTTCTCAACCGTGATGTGGAATGAACAATATTTAACTGGATTGACTGGTTTGATTGCCTCTCCATTCATTGGTTTATTCATGAGTATAATCTTCACAATATTCTTTGCACCTCTTATAAGTTTTGGACTTTGGTTTTTCTCAAAAATTACTTCATTTTCTATCCATTACATTGCTATAGAATCTCAGAAGTAAACCAGAGTGACTCATTTTTAGAAATGAGCTAAGGTGATTGTGGAGTAGGATGGAAAAATATAAGGTTTAAAGCGATCGCTAAACTTATAGTTTGAATGCTTTAGCCTCGACTAAACTCTTGTTCACAAGTTTAAGAACTTGAATATCTATGACCTTACGAGCTTACGAAGAAGTAATCGATTTTATTGCGGCAGGTACAACTCCAGGGAACGTCGTTGCTTTTCGCCCTTCAGAAGAAACAAAACAGCGAGTTGCCGATCTGATTGGGCGGGAAAAGACAACTGGACTTGCACCAGATGAGCGTTCTGAGTTAGAGCACTACATGCAACTAGAGCATTTAATGCGTCTCGCTAAAGCCCGTGCTCGTAAATATCTTTCAGTTTAGAAACCTTGAGTACGACTTATATTAGTGCAGAGCTTCGTCGTTTAGTCATTGCTCGCGCAAACAAGCTATGTGAGTACTGTCTTTTACACGAAGATGACACATACTTTGGTTGCGAAATAGACCATATTATTAGCGAAAAGCATGGCGGCCCAACAGAGGCAGATAACTTAGCCTATGCCTGCATGACTTGTAACCGAAGCAAAGGCAGTGACATCGGCTCTGTTGTCATGCCAATAGATAGTGGTGTTTTCAGTCGTTTCTTTAACCCACGTCATGATTTTTGGTCTGAACATTTTGCCTTAAATGATTCTGATGGAATCACGATTGTCCCTTTAGATAATATTGGTGAGGTTACAGCCCGAATTCTGGAATTCAATAGTGCTGAGCGCTTGCTAGAGCGGCAAGCATTGCGTGATATTGGACGATATCCAACAGCAGAGGCACTGCAACGAATAGGAGAATTGAGGCCGTAATATTCGCTACGTTAGGGTTTACATTGGCCTAGACACGAGCTAGGAGCGTGGGAGGAGTCTATAAGTGTGTTTATGGTTGATGGTCATTACCAAGGCGAATGGGGAGCTGATTGAGAAATCATGAGCATGATTGTGGCGGAGGGGGTACATAAGTGGTACGGCAAGTTTCATGTTTTGCGGGGGGCGAGTCTGACCGTAGAGCGCGGAGAAGTCGTCGTGATCATGGGGCCGTCTGGTTCGGGGAAATCTACCTTTATCCGCACCTTTAATGCCCTAGAAGAGTATCAGAAGGGACGCATCACCGTTGATGGCATGGAGCTATCCCATGACTTGCGAAACATTGAAGCGATTCGGCAAGAAGTAGGGATGGTGTTTCAGCAGTTCAACCTATTTCCCCATTTGACCGTGGTGCAGAATATTACGCTGGCTCCGAAATGGGTGCGGAAGTGGCCCAAAACCAAAGCCGAAGATGTGGCGATGCAACTGCTAGAGCGAGTGGGGATTCTGGAGCAAGCTCATAAGTATCCGGGGCAACTGTCGGGCGGACAGCAGCAACGAGTGGCGATCGCCCGTGCCCTAGCGATGCAACCCAAAATTATGCTGTTTGATGAACCTACTTCTGCTCTAGACCCAGAGATGGTGCGGGAAGTGCTCGATGTGATGCGATCGCTGGCGGAATCGGGGATGACAATGGTGGTGGTCAGCCATGAAGTCGGGTTTGCGCGGGAAGTAGCCGATCGCATCATCTTGATGGATGGCGGTACTCTGATTGAGTCAGGCACACCGACAGAGTTTTTCCAAAACCCGCGTGAGGAGCGCACCCGCCAATTCTTAGCGCAAATTTTGTAGTGCTTTGATGCGCCTGTATCAAGGCTTAGATAACAGATCTGAAGGGAGTGCTTGGATGCCTGGAACGGCTGTGGCAGCAGGCTTGACGGTTGGTTTAGTAAACCGCATGGATACCAAAGCATAGCCTAAATAGGCGGGTAACAAAATGGCAACCAGAGCCGCGATCGCACTCAGCCAAGTGACAGAATTGGCAGTGGGACCGTAGTGGCAACGATAGGGGTCGTGGTTGAGAAACTCAGCCTTGATGATGTCTCGCATGGCGATCGGTCGCTTGAAGCGGACGCGGCGATCGTCTAGTTTTTCCAGCATGATCCAGCCTGCTTCGGACTCTTCTTGGCACATCCGCTGGAATACGGCTGGGTCACGAAACAGATCGCGACTAGCCCGGACAATTTTGAACTCCCAACCCATTAAGCGCGGGTCACGCTGGGCTTCTTTGACAGCTCCATTAATGGTTTGCCCGTTTGCCGTTTGCCCATTTACAGTTTGGCGTGGAGCAGTAGGGTTGCCGATGCCCGTTTTGGCAATATCTTCTTTCGTTTCGTAGCGGGTCAAAATTTCTTCCTCCTCCTCACTTTGCTGCCCCACAACCACCTGCTGCCAGCGCAACCAATTTCCTAAAAGCGTTGCCTGTACGCCCAAACTGCCCACAAATAAGCTCAAAATCGTGATTTCCAACATATCTTTAGTTCCTACCTGGATTTAGTGGTAAATCCGGAATTTGAGCCTGTTTGAAGGTGTCATTGCTGAACTGAGTTAGCGCGAATATAACAGATATTGCTGAAGTTTAAACCTGTTTTAGACTCTCATCCTGCGTCACGATTTTCTGACATTGGCAATACAAATCCAGAGTTAGCGATCGCCTACTCTCGACTGCGCTCAATCATTCAGCTTGGTTTTGGGCAAATATC
>DATNPE010000291.1:0-7755 GCA_036703355.1 Allocoleopsis sp.
CTGTTTTTCCTTGTTTAGCCACCATCAATCCTAGTTTCACCGTTCGGGCTGAGCAAGACAGTTTTGAAGCCGCGGCGCTCATGCAAGCCATTCAAGTCGCGGTGGGACTCAGTTGGCAACCTACTATTTTGGTGGTCGATCTTCTGCACCTGCCTGATTTAGTTGCGGACACCACCCCGGAAGCCACACCTGCCACACTTTACACCACCCTGAGAGACGCAGATTGGTTACAAGCACTGGCTCAGTATTTGCAAACTGCAGGTTTAAGCAGCTTGCAAAGTCGCTCTTGGGCTGAAGTGCTCCGACAGTTAAAACACCAAAGTCCTGACCTACTGCTCATTTGCCTACGTGGGCACCAAACTTCACCAACCGTACTCCACGCCATAGAAACACTCCAGCAGCTACAGCTAACAATTCCCATCTTGGTCTTTGATCAACGGCAAAGTAGTAGCCAAGCACCTGTCACAAGTGACCCAGAAACACCCGCAGACACAGCCATGTCGGAGCTAACTGTGGAACTAGCTGCGATCGCCACTCAGATTCTGTCCCCTGGTCTACCTGTGGAAGAACTATTAGAGCAGATTTACCAAGCCTTAGGGTCTAGCAAGCCGCCCGAATAAGCAGTCCGCATCCTGCCGTCACGCCGACCAAAATCGGCAACCACCCAGCCAGGAAGGGAGAAAAAGCTCCCGTTTCACCCAGCGCATTGCTAATAAAGGCAATTAAGTAGTAACCAAAAATAATCAAAATACTAATGCCAAAGCCCGTTGAGGTGTTGGTGCGGCGGGTTCTGGTGCCCAAAGCAGCTCCAACCAGCCCCAAAGCCACGCAAATAAAAGGAAGGGCTAATTTCTGTTGAATCCGTACTTTATATTTACGAATCTCTTTTTTCTCCTTGCCCTCCTGCTCCAATCGCACTAGACGCTCTCGCACCTGGGCAATATTCATCTGATCTGTCTTGCGTTTTTTATTCGCTAGATCTAGGGGAGCGCGAGGGAGACGGAGTTGATGGTGCTCAAACTTCAGCAAATTTTGCGACGAGCCATCTGGAGCCACAATGTAAATCGTGCCATTGGCGAAATCCCAAGTACTTTGCTCCGCATTCCAAACTGCCGATTCTGCCGCCACAATTTGATTCAACTCTTCCTTCGAGAAGTCCAGAATGGTCAGATTCTGCATCCGTTGACCATCAAAGTCATGGGCATAAAAGATACGAGCCAGTTTCTTTCCAGAAAATTCTTGATAGAAAATATTCTTCTCTTGAAATGCTAGCTTGTCTTGGCTCAACGCTTGTTCTAGCAGAAACTCCCCCTGATAGTTGCTGCCCGGAACCACCACTTCATTCAAGACAAAAGTCACTCCTGTGGCTAGCAAGCTCACCAGCAAGGCAGGGACGATCAGGCGATAGACACTGACTCCACAACCCCGCAAGGCCACAATTTCGCTATCTCCCGACAGGCGGCTATAAACCATTAAGGTGGCGAGCAAAATTGACATGGGAAACGAGAGCGTCACAAAGTTGGGAACTTGCAACAAAAAAATCTGGATCGCTGTGGAGAAAGGAATGCCCGCATCGGTAATCTTCTGCACTAGATCGAAGAAAACCCCCACCGCCAAGCCGATCGCGGAAAAAGCAGCGACCCCAAACAAAAAGGGGGGCAGCAGTTCTGCGATCAGATAGCGATCCATAAGGGAGAGCTTTAGACCCATCTCAATAGCTCCTTGCTGTTAATTGCCATAGGGGCGGGGATAAGGTTGAAGCAAATTTTTGGCTTGGTACACATAAAAAACCTGGACGATCGCGCCACCCCGACGAATTGGCACATCGGCAATTTTTTCGATACTGCTGAAGTAGCCTTGATATTTTGCCAACCCAGTTTTGCCCTTAAACCGCTCAGAAGTGATGTATAGCGCGTTTTTCCCCACCCATTCATTCGGCTTAGACCAAAACGCAAAGCCGCGCAGATCCTCACACAAGCACCCAATCGGTTTAGGCACCAGTGGCTCCAATGCCATCGCGATCTGACCACCCAGAAAATAGCGATTGGTAAAGATAAAGTCAGCATTCTGCAACGCAACTTTGAGGGTGGGGCGATCGGCAAAACCACGACGTAATTGTTGAATATCAACCAACTGCGTGGATGTGTCCTCTTTAGGAGACCAGATTCCTCCCAAAAAAGCATAATTGCTGGTGGTTTGAGCAATCCCGAACGCTACATGCAACAGCGCAATCAACATCAAAGCGGTGATGGTAGTACCAGACCACACTAACCAGCGCTGCACGGCACGGGGAGCTTGTTGCTGCCACAACGCGGCTTGATAGCCCAACAGCAAGGTCGCCCCCCAAAATCCAGGCATGGGCCAAGTGGGTAAAATCTGCTGATACCCTCCGATTAGCGTAAAGCCGAGGATCACGGGTAAAGACATCCAGAGAATGAAGCGCTGTTTGCTGTGCAAATCGGGATCAACTGGAGATTTACGTCGCCAAGGCTGCATGATTTGCTTGCCCGTTTGACGCAACGTCACCCACCACAGGGGAAAGCCAAAGGTGGGAAACAGATAGGCAACGCCCAATAAAAAGGTGCCAAGGAGAGCTAGAAAGTCATATTGATCTCTGGGGACTGCGCGATCCGATTGGAATCGAAAGGAAACCCAATCGCGCTGCCAATTCCACAGCAGCATGGGGGAAATGGTCGCGGCAAACAACCCAACTCCCAGGGCCATCCAGGGAGAAATTAGCGCGGAGCGATGACGATCGCTCGTTAAACAAAACCCCACTAACCCAAAGCCGAGAATAAAGCCGTGATACTTCCCTAAACAAGCTAAACCGACTAGAACACTGATTACAGCTAAGCGATAACTAGGGCGATAACTTTCTGGCACCCGAAAAAACTCTACCGCCGCTACATAGAGGGTAGCCGCCCAAAAAAACATCAGCGGTGTATCGGGCACCGTCAAGACACCAAAGCCCACTTGGAAGATGGGAATGGCGGTGGCGATCGCCAGAGTCAAAGTTGCAACCCGTGCAGAAAACAGTGTGGCACTGGTCAAATACAGAAAGATCAGCGCTCCGGTATACAGGAGCAACGTGCCGATTCGAATCGTAAATTGCGAGACCTCCCCCGTTAACCAAGGCCCTAAACCCGTGCTAAGAGCGACTAGTAAGGGGTGGTCAAAATAGCTCCAGTCTGGGTGAAGTACATAGAGGTAGTAGTAGGCTTCATCAAAACCGGGATAGAGCCAAGCGGCGATCGTGGCTCGGAACAATAAACCGCCGACTAATAAAAAAATCACCCACTGATTCAAGCGAGAATCCAGCCACTTCTTTGCTGTGTACATCATGGCTGACCTGTCTTAGACACCCGAATCAGTTGATAGATCCCGGATTGGGCGATCGCTTGATATTGGCTAGGTTGCAATCCTGCCTTCGTCAAAGCTTTCTGGGAGGCGATCACCAGAGCCGAACCCGGAGCAGTGGGCTGAGCGATCGCTTGCTGAATTTCGGACACGGCTGTTTCTGGGTTCATCAAGAAATTGACGGGTCGCTCTGTGTAAAACACCAAACTCGGCTTGTGAAAACCGCGCACAATCATCAGTAACGGTTCTTGAGGCTTCTCTGCCTTGACAGCCGCAGTCGCCATTTCGCGCAGAGGTAACTGCCGCTCCGCATCCACAATAAAAGACAGGGGAGTTACAACCCAGAGGAGAAAAGCAGCAAAACCGATTAGACTGACACCCCAAAACCATTGAGCTTGGCGCTTGAGTAATAGGACCAATCCAGCGATCGCGCTGGTTGTCCAAATAATCGCGCCCCAATTGGCTAAACCTGCCTGCTCCATGCGCGTCCCTAAGTTAGGCATGGTAGGGTCATCGCTCAACCAGTGAGGGCTATAGAAACAAACGGCTGCAAGCAGAGCAAAGAAACCGATCCCAGCGATCGCACTCAGCTTTAAACTGCGGGATTGTTGTTGCCCAATTTCGGCTTGAGTAATTTGGTCACTCCACCACAGTGCCACTAAAATCGCGGCAGCAGGCATGGAGGGTAAGACGTAACTGAAATACTTGGTGGCAGCGATCGTAAAGAACCCCAAGACGACGGTAAACCAAACGCCAGCAAACAAGCCTAAATGTGCCGAGCGGGGTTGTTGTTGCCAGATCTGTCGTCGCCAAAATTGCAGACGAGCGATCGCAGCAGGCAGAAACACCGACCAGGGCAAAAAGCCCACTAGCACAATTAAAAAGTGAAAATACCAGGGGCCGCTGTGCTGATTTACCACGCTGGTAAAGCGTTCGACGTTGTGGTAGCCAAAAAATGAATCGATGTAGGCTTGCCCATTCGCCAACGTCACCAAGACAAACCAAGGAACGCTCAAACATAGAACAATTAAAGCGCCCCAACCCAGACTGACTTCCCGCAAAACCGCTTTGAAGTGACCGACATAGAGCAGAAAAGCCGTGATGATTAGCCCAGGCAGCACGGCACCTACGGGCCCTTTGGTCAACACCGCTAGCCCAATCAAGACATAGAAAGCGAAATACCAGCGCCTCTGAACTTTGCGGCGATCGGAGTTGGCATATCCGAGAAAAAAGGCTAACAAGGAGCCGCCCATGCAGGCACTCAGCAACATATCCGAGTAGCCCGTCCGCCCAAAAAAGAACGTGTAAGGGTGCAGCGCCACCATCGTCCCACCCAGCCAAGCACTGAGCCAAAGTTGCCAGTCAGGAACCGTTTGCATCGTTGGCTCCTGTGCGATTGGAAACTCTGATGAGCGATCTAGGATTTCTTTCTTTGATTTTGAGGGTCTGAAAGGCCAACCAAAACGACGCAGAACGTAGAAGCAAAAGCCACTGAGAGCTAAGCCAGATAACGCTGAGGGCAGCCGAGCCGCCCATTCATTCACACCAAAGGTTTTGAAGGCGATCGCCATCAACCAGTAGATTAATGGAGGCTTATCAAAACGAGTGACTTCATTGAAGTAGGGCGTAATCCAATCCCCCGTCACCGTCATCTGTCGCGCAGCTTCTACAAACAGTGGCTCCGTTTCATCAATTAAGCCGATGCTGCCCAGGTGCCAGAAAAACGCAATCCAGCCAATCAACAGCAACCACGCGATCGCCAGAGCCCAAATCAGCCCTGGACGCTGCTTCTCGTCACGCTTCAGCAAATGTACAATCCGGCGGCCCACACTCAATTTCATCCAAAATTCAACCAGGCAATACTAGGGACGAGAAAACTGGGTTTAAGTTCTCCAGTATTATCATCCCAGAGGCGGGCCGTTCGCCTAAGGTTGCAAATTCAATTGCCACTCAGAGCTTTGATCCTGCCAAAGCGGTTGGTCTGTTTCTCCCACGACATAAGGCCCCCAATAACGGCGCGACCCATCTTGGGCAAACGCCACCAAAACATCACCTTTTTTCAGCTGCAAATTTCCTTCTGGCAAAGACAAAATCAGTCCTTGGTTGCCACCTTCACCGGGTGCAAAATCCCAGTGAGCAGGCTGGCCATAAACAGGGGCTTTACCAGTGGGAGTTAAGGCAGCTTGGGCAGAATTTGCTTGGGGTTGTTGGGCCAGGAGAGCCACCCGCACAGGATGATCGGTAGGGTTACTAACTCGCAAGCCACCGGGGTGAGGAGCAACAGGCAAGCGGGCTGGGCTGCTGTTGGTGGCAACCTGAGTAGGAGAGGTGACTGGTTGGGTTTGGGGCTTGGTACTGGTTGACGGCACAGGCGCAGTCTCTGGAGCCGATCGCATCGCCACTTCAGTTGCTGCTTCCTGACTCGCGGGAACGACACCGGGCAGCATGGCAGCATCTGGCCCCACTGGCCTAATCGAAATTCCCACTTGCAGCCACCCTAGGGCTAAAGCTGCGGCTCCTAAAATCAAACCTGTCCCTGCGATCGCCGCCATCGGATAGGCTAACGATTTTATGTTCTTGTTCAACTGCTCCTGCGTCATGGTGTGCCCCCTCCCCCAGTCATCGAAAATTTTGCGGAAATATTTACGGTGTCATTCTGATGCCACGATGAGCGGCAAATTTGGTGACCAACTCCACGATCCTGACCTCCAGTCCTCTTGGACCTAGGCAGGAGTTATATACTTTGTCACTAAGCTCTGGTTTTAAGATTTCGCTGCGTTACCCTTTTGGAGCCTGCGCTACTCATGCAAAACACTCGTCTAAACAACTTAGTAGATGGAGTACTTGGTCATTTGGGACGGTGGTTGCGTAACCCTTGGCGACGGCTATCGCTACTGATAATCAGCGTTCTCTTCGGTATCTTTCTCGGCACCGCCATTCCAACTACTACTGGACAAGCAGCCACATGGGACATTGTCGCAGCCGCAATTTTGATGGCAATGACAGAAGCAGTTAGCCGAATTGTTTACAGCAATCGTCGGGGGGCAACGCAATCACTGCTACTAGAAGCCTTGAATGCCGTGAAGATTGGCCTAATTTATGGCATGTTCCTGGAGGCTTTCAAGATTGGCAGTTAGCTCAACCTAGTGGTGCTTAAAGACATGCAGCGATCAGATTCAATGTTGAACTTTATTCTGCAAAACTGGGTAATGGGACAAGCACCCACGCCAGCACTTCAGCAACAACTAGAGGCTTCGCTTTTGGCAGACTCACTGAGAGCGAAAGCCTTTGGCATCAACTCTACCAATGTCAGTCAGGCTGTCAAGGTGCGATCGCACCTTCTTCAAGGTGTTTATCCAGCGATCCAACAGTTTTGTCAGCACACCTTTCGCCTAGAATCTGACCTTTTAGTTCCCCTGTGGGATTTGTGGTTACCCTTGGCTTTAGATTTGGCAGCACGCCACCAAGCATTAGGGCGACCCCTCGTGCAGGGAATCTTAGGTGGACAGGGAACAGGCAAAACTACTCTAGCTGCGATTTTGACCTTGCTGCTTAGCCACTTAGGGTATCGCACCCTGAGTTTTTCGCTCGACGATCTGTACAAAACTTATCCAGATCGACTACAGCTAAAGTCAGAAGATCCTCGCTTGATTTGGCGGGGACCACCGGGAACTCACGATGTGGAGCTAGGTTGCATGGTTTTAGACCAGCTACGCCATGCTGACTCAAGCTCTGCCATTCAAGTTCCTCGGTTTGATAAATCTGCGTTTAATGGCGCAGGGGACAGAACCGCACCAGAGGTAGTCAAGGATGTGGCAATTGTGCTGTTTGAAGGTTGGTTTGTCGGGGCTCGCCCGATCGACCCAGCAGCATTTGCTACCGCACCACCTCCGATTGTAACCGAAGCAGACCGCGAGTTTGCGCGAGATATGAACGCAAAATTGCCAGATTATCTACCGCTGTGGTCCAAGCTCGATCGCCTGATGGTACTCCACCCCATAGACTACCGTCTGAGTTTGCAATGGCGACGGCAAGCCGAACACCAAATGATCGCCGCGGGTAAGAGTGGCATGAGCGATCGCGAGATTGATCAGTTTGTGGAATATTTCTGGAAAGCACTCCATCCAGGGCTGTTCATTCAACCGCTGACTCGTGATCCCCGTTATGTTGATTTGGTGGTCGAAGTCAATGCCGACCATTCACCAGGAACAGTTTATCGGCCTCAAGATTTAACCCTGCAAAGCTGAACCCCTATCGAGGCTGCACCCAGCGAAACTGGTAAGTATCGGAGGTCGCGCCCCAAACCTGTTTACCTGCGGCATCAAACCCACGGTCCAAAGTATCCATACCAGTGTCGTGGAGGACAATCCGGTTGGTGATTTTTACCGCTCCTCGGAC
>DATNPE010000292.1:0-4240 GCA_036703355.1 Allocoleopsis sp.
TGAGGGGGGCATCTCTGACGGCGATGGCATCACAGGCTCAACGGTCTGACTGTGCGTTTTTTCGATCGCAGTGGCTCGGCTGACCGCATGAGCGAGCTGAATCATCCGATTGGTGGGGAGCGATGCTGATCGCTTTAGTTGGCTGCGCCCAGTCCAAGTTCTGGTTCTTCGCGTTGGAGCAGGTTCTTTCATAGCAATGGGAGAGGTAGTTGGCTTCGACGCTCTAGAGTAAATGCCTTAATAGTACATTTGTACTATTAAATGACAAGAATATACTATAAAACCTGGGGCAATGTCAGCCCTATTTGCCAATGCGATCGCATTTTTCGGTAATCAGGTCATGATTATGAGTGATGTAGACTGAGCCTAAACCGCTCAAAATCAAGACAAATTCAGACCTGGCGACCTTTTTTGAGAACCTTTAAGAGCTTGTAATTTCTAATACCAAGATGCTTCTAAGTGTTAATAAATACAGCACTGGTACTCAGACGAAGCGCAAGATTAAAAGCAGCAAGACTCAGGATGAAAGTATCTTGAGCCGTCGTACATCCGTTTTCCAGAACGGGAACCTTAAGCTATAGCTTTTCTAACATTGCATTGAAACTAAGCCCCAACACTATGTATGCTCAAGCCACCAAAATTTTATTAGTAGAGGACAGTCTCATTGACGCGACCTTTCTACAGAAAATTTTGCAGATTGAAACTAGTGTTGCTACCTGGGAGGTGGTCCATGTCACACAACTCAGCGAGACACTTATCTATTTGCGCGAAGACGAATGTGATGTTGTACTACTCGATCTGTTTCTGCCTGACGAGCAAGGACTAGCGACCTTACAGCAAGTTCGTGCCATTGCTCCGAATACTCCTATTGTGGTTTTGACAGGCTTGGATGATGAAGCGATCGCGATCGAAACCCTACGCCAGGGGGCTCAAGACTATCTGGTAAAAGGGCAAATTGAAGTTAATTTATTGACGCGATCGCTCCGCTATGCCATCGAACGCAGCCAAACATTAAGGACGATGCAACGCCAATCAACGGCAATCGAAGCGGCGAGTGATGGCATTGCCATCCTGAATCAAGATGAGCAGTTTATCTACCTTAACCAAGCCTACGCCGACATTTATGGCTATGCCACTCCCGCAGAATTGTTGGGACAAACTTGGCGGCTCCTTTACGAGGATAATGACCTCAAAGAAATGGCCCGCCGAGCAGCACGAGATTTACAAGACACAGGGTCTTGGCGGGGCGAAGCCATCGCTAAAAAGCAGAATGGTGAAAAGTTCTATCAAGAGTTGTCCTTAACGGCGATCGACAAAGATGGTTTTGTTTGTATTGTGCGAGATGTCACAGAGCGGAAACGGGTTGAGGAAGCCTTGCAGTTTACGCAGTTTACGGTCAACCACGCCGCCGAAGCCGTCATCTGGACTAGCTCAAATGCTGGCTTTGTCTATGTCAATGAGGCCGCTTGCCACTTGCTGGGCTATCCCAAAGCCGAACTGTTGACCATGACGGTTTTTGATATTGCTCCAGATATATCCCCCCAAGATTGGCAAGATGATTGGCTACGACTCAAGCAGCAAGGCTCCTACACCATCGAGACGCTAAATCGCCATAAAGATGGCCATCTCTTCCCGGTGGAGGTAACGCGGAACTACCTGGAATTTCGTGGCCGAGAATATAACTGTGCCTTCATGCGCGACATTACCCAGCGCAAGCAATTTGAGCAAGCGCTACAGGAGAGTGAACAACGTTTTCGATTGCTGGCAGAAAACTCAACGGATATGATTTCGCAGCATACCCCAGATGGCACTTTTCTCTATGTCTCGCCTGCCTGCCGCTCTCTATTAGGCTATGAACCTGAGGAACTGTTGGGTCGCTCCGCCTATGATTTTCATCACCCTGAGGATGTGGACGTTGTGCGACTCATCCACAACGATATTCTAGAAATCCCAGAAACCTATTCGGTGTCCTATCGTTTCCGCCATCAACAAGGCCATTATGTGTGGCTAGAATCAACGGCAAAAACGATTCGAGCTTCCGAAACCCAAGTCATTGAGGAAATTCAAATTTCTTCTCGCGATATTACTGAGCGCAAGCGCACCGAAGCCGAGATTCAAAACGCCCTCGCTCAAGAGAAAGAACTCAACCAATTGAAATCTAGTTTTGTCTCAATGGTTTCTCACGAGTTCCGCAATCCCCTGAGCGCGATCGTATTGTCGAGTGAATTACTAGAGCGCTATTCTCACAAAGTCAATGAGGAGCAGAAAGCCAAATATTTCAAGCGCATTCATGTGGCGACCAAGCGCATGACGGAATTACTGGACGAAGTTTTGATTATTGGTAAAGCTGAAGCGGGACAACTCAAGTGCCAACCCGCCCCGCTAGTCCTAGAGGATTTTTGCCAAGAATTAGTAGAGGAACTGCGCCTCAGCGTGGGTCAACAGTATCCGTTAATTTTCACCAGTACAGGTACTGCTACCAATGCTTGCATGGATGAAAATTTGCTGCGACACATTTTGGGTAACTTAATTTCCAATGCTGCTAAATACTCACCTGCTGATAGCAACATTTACCTAGATCTGTCTTGCGACCATGATTTCGTCGTGTTTCGGATTCAAGATCAGGGCATTGGCATTCCAGCAGAAGACCAAAAGCGCTTATTTGACTCTTTTTACCGAGCGACCAATGTCGGGACGATTCCAGGAACAGGCTTAGGATTAGCGATCGTCAAAAAATGTGTAGATGCTCATCAAGGCCAAATTACAGTCACTAGCCAAGTTGATGTAGGGACAACATTTATCGTGACCTTGCCCCTATATAGCTCGTCTCCTATCGACACAAGTCCTGTTGAAGAGTTAGAGCTTAATGAATCTCAGCTTCAGGAATGGGACTAAGGAATCGGAATCGAGTGAAGTAAGCGATCGACGATCGCCCGTCCCCGCTGGCCTCTAGCAGGAATAATCCGATGCGACAGCACGTAGGGAGCCAAAAACTTCACATCATCGGGAATCACATAATCACGACCTTCTAAGAACGCCAAGGCTTGAGCCGCTTTCTGCAGGGCCACTGTACCTCGGGGGCTAACTCCCAAGGTGATTTCTTCATCTTCGCGCGTGGCTCGCACCAGATTCAAGATGTACTGCTGCAACGACGGATCAATCTTGACTTGGGCGCAGAGCTGCCGCAGTTCCTGAATCTCTTCGAGGGATAAGCAAGGTTGCAGTTCGTTGACGCTAACGCCCGATTGCAGCCGTTGTAGCATCTGCAATTCTTCTTGTTCGCTGGGATAACCCAAGGTTAGCGAGAGGGCGAAGCGATCCATTTGGGCTTCTGGCAGAGGAAATGTGCCTTGGTACTCCACTGGGTTCTGGGTGGCGATGACAAAAAATGGCGTGGGTACAGGTCGAGAAACTCCATCCACTGTCACCTGCCGCTCTTCCATCACTTCTAGCAGGGCTGACTGGGTACGCGGGGTGGCGCGGTTAATCTCGTCGGTCAACAAGACATTGGCAAAGACAGGCCCTGGCAAAAACTCGAATTCTCCAGAGCGAGGATTCCAGATATTGGTACCTGTAACATCACTGGGCAACAAATCAGGAGTGCACTGCAAGCGTTGAAACTTACCAGCAATGGAGCGGGCCAACGACTTGGCAAGTAGAGTTTTACCGACTCCGGGCACGTCTTCTAGTAAGGCATGGCCGCCAGAAATCAGCGCTACTAAAACTAATCGAATGGCATCGGCCTTGCCCACAATCGTCTGACTGAGATTTTGAGTTAGCCGCTCAATACGCTCTCGCATAGCTGGTTGTTGCTCCCTAAGGATCACCCTTGATTGATCATGGCAGGATTTTTTCTCAACGAGGAGGGGAAGTCTACGGGATTTGCTGCCCTCAATCCTTACATCGAGATCATGATGAATAGACGTTAACTCAGGGACTAGGCGATTCAGCCAAGAGCGATCGCGCGCTCACGCAATCAACATCAATTTGAGTTTTGAGTGCCTCTAGAGAAGCGAACTTTTGCTCTGGACGTAAAAAGTGCTCTAAGCTGACAACCAACGTCTGTCCATATAAATCCCCGTCCCAATCTAGCAAATGAACTTCGACAGTGCGACTGATGCCATTCACGGTAGGACGGTTGCCGATATTCATTACCCCCCAGCTTGGGTTGTGTAACTTGTCCAGCGTCGGGCTATGTACTTGAACTGCGTACACACCATACTGCGGTACAAATTTTTCT
>DATNPE010000293.1:0-2108 GCA_036703355.1 Allocoleopsis sp.
GGGACAAAGTGGATATTCAAGGCCCCGTCTACATTGGCGGCATGACCCGGATTGAAGATGGCGCTAAGATTGTGGGCCCGACTTACATTGGCCCCAACTGCCGCATTTGTGGTGGTGCCACGGTGGATAACAGCGTCATCTTTGAATATTCTCGCTTGGGTCCTGGGGTGCGCTTGGTCGATAAGTTGGTTTTCGGTCGCTACTGTGTGGATAAAACCGGAGCCACCATTGACGTTCAAGCCGCAGCCCTGGATTGGCTGATTACCGATGCTCGCCAAGAGGTGCCCACCCAACCCCCGCTAGAGCGACAGGCGATCGCGCAACTGTTGGGCAAAGATATCAACGACATCAGCAAAGATAACCAAGCCATCCTCTCCTAAAGTCTGGCTGCGCTGAAGCCATTGCTCTGGCTTTGGCATCTCTATTTCTGGCCTCAGAATTTTGCAGTTCTGGGGTCAGCTTTTTTGTCCGCTAGTCTTCACCAATTTCCTGCTGAGTTCTATCGCTCACCACAGCTAGCCACAGCAATAAGCTCCCTAGAGTCAACCCCACCCCCAGCAAAACCCCGACAATCAATCCCTGGATAAACAGCAGCATAGTTAGATGATTTAGGGGCGGCTCACCGATGGCTGCAAGACCAGAGTTCCTTGGGAGTTCACGCGGTAGGCTCTGCCCACATAGCCCGTGCGCTCGTACAGGATTTGATGAATGTGTTGATCGAGTTTAGCTTCATCTCGAAGGCGATCGCGGTAGAAAGCCTTCATTTGCTCCTCAATACCCATTTCGCTGAGGCGATCGTGCACTTTGGTACTGTCTCCCGCAAAGTAGGCTGCTCTGGCCGTGTCGTCTTGCAGAAAGCTCACGAGAATCGAGAAGGGGACACCCCCAATCGTGATGTACTCACCCACTACTAAGACAACCCCAAGCCCCAGCGATAACAGAAGACCCGCAGCGCCAAGCACAGCAATTCGCTGAGGAGAGCGAGTCGAGCTAGAACCCGGAGTTTGTTTTTGCAGTGCTTGCTGAGATTGAGGTGTAAAAACCCCCATGACATTCGCTCTCTCGTTAGCTCTCTGGCGATCGCTCTTAATTTAGCCTAGGGAGGTAGAAGCTGCCAAATCGCTGAACCATCCAAGGGCAAAGTGAGTCTTAATGGTCAGAGTGAGAAATTGGCAAATCTGCTGGATTCATCGCAGTTGTGCGTGTATAAGATTGCAGATGCTAAAGATCTAGATTTGGTTCAACATCAGACTCTGTCAAGAGTTGATGTGACATCATTTGGCAATAGTTACCTTGGAAATAATTGCTGCAACGACTGCCCTCGCCAACGAATGTGACGAGGAGTGGTGTGACGAGAAGCCCTGAGTACAACCTTCATGAATGTGTCTTTGTCTAGTTTTGTCGCCCTAGCACCTTGCGGGCAGCCATTGCCATCTGTTTCAAGTTCAAGTGCCCATACCTTGAGTGCCAAGCACACGGGTTCCCAAGCCACAGCTCGTCCCCAGAAAATCGGGCGCTGGATGCGTTTTAGTCTAGGTCTGTTGGGCGGATCGCTGCTGCTCCCTGCCGTCGCGCCTCAGCCTGTCGTTGCCGCAGAACGCATCTATGTGTCCTATGGCTCGATTGAGCGCTCCATCTCCGTCGATACATTAGAGACCTATGCCAAAACTGGCACCATCAAGGACGATCTAGCAGCCTATGCTCAGTATGCTGACCCTAAACAGCTGCAAGATTTACAGAAGGTTTTACTCACCCCGATTCAACTTTCTCCAGTCGCTGTGTCGCAGTTTCTCTACACACCACAAGGAGAAGCGCTGCTGTTGCGTCTGGGGCAAGTGATTCAAACAGAGGCACGACAAACTGGGTTCTATGCGATTCGCTCAGCTCTGATCTTGGCCGCCGATCAACCCGAAGGTTTAACCTTGCTGAACGTGATGCGCCAGTTTCCCACTGACGGAATTCGGGTGAATTTGGCTCGCAGCCTAGAAATTGCTGAAACCTTAGATGAATTTGTCAAGCAGACGCAGCAAGCCACGAACGCAATTGCCCAGCAGGCCAATACAGAAGCGACTTTAGCCCCGGTGACTGATTTTTCTGCTCTGCCAGAT
>DATNPE010000294.1:0-8122 GCA_036703355.1 Allocoleopsis sp.
TGCTTGGCGCTTGCCAGGTACTCTGGGGTGACACCAAAGCGCCCCGAGGCTACTTGTTTAATGGCAGAGCTGGCGGTATCTCCGTTTCTCAGCCCTTTCAGGTGAGGCAGCGTGGGAGAGTTACCGTTTTCATCCACATCATTCAGAGTGTGGTAACGGACGGGATCTTCGCCACCTTCCCCAGAGTTGGAGCGACCCCCAATGCGGTTCATCGCGATCGCCAGGGTTTCATGAGCTTCCCGCGAGAGGGCACCCAAGGACATGCCTCCGGTGCAGAAGCGCTGCATGATGTCAGCCGCAGACTCCACTTCTTCTAATGGGATCGAAGGGCGATCGCTCTTGAAGTCGAGCAGATCCCGCAGTGCTGTAATCGGACGGTTGCTCAGATGCTGCTGATACAGGTCGTAATGGTCGTGGCTCTTGTCTGTCAACGCTTTATGCAGCGTCTTCACCATTTCCGGGTTGTTCATGTGGTACTCACCACCCGGACGGTATTGCACAAAGCCGTAGTTTTCTGGCTTCTTCGCCGTCAGTTCTGGGAAAGCACGGCAATGGAAGGAAATCACTTCATTAGCTAGGTCGGCGACAGTCAGGCCACCCAGACGAGAGGTGGTGCCAGAGAAGCCGAGATGCAACAGATCAGAGCCAATGCCGATCGCCTCAAAGATCTGGGCCCCGTGGTAGCTAGCCAACAACGAGATCCCCATCTTGGAGAGAATCTTCAGCAAGCCTGCTTCTACGGCTTTACGGAAGTTGTCTTGAGCCCCGTTTAGCGTCGAAACTTCGATCTTGCCACGCTGCATCATGGCTTGAGTTTTGGAGTCGCCCCACCAGTGGCGCACGGTTTCTAGAGCTAGGTAAGGGCAGACGGCACTCGCGCCATAGCCAATCAAGCAAGCGAAGTGATGGGTGCTCCAGCATTGGGCGGTGTCCACAATCAAGGAGGCTTTCATCCGCAAACCTTGACGGATCAGGTGGTGGTGAACTGCACCCACAGCCAGCAGAGGCGGAATGTAGCTGTACTCTGCGGTGAGTTGAGCCCCATTTTCCTGGTTGCGATCGCTCAGAATCAGAATTTTCTTACCCGCCCGCACCGCTTCGACAGCTTGTTGACAGAGAGCATTCACCGCTCGTTGCAACCCTTCTGGACCTGCCGAAATAGCAAACAGAGTAGAGAGTCCTGCGGTTTCAAACCCAGATTGCTTGATTTGGTTTAGCTCTACCTCGTTCAGTACGGGAGAGTCTAGTTTTAGCTGCCGAGCAGACTCTGGCTGGGCTTCTAGCAAGTTGCCTCGCTCACCCAACTGCATGGTCAAAGACATGACCAAGCTTTCCCGCAGCGGGTCAATCGGTGGGTTGGTCACTTGAGCGAAGCGCTGCTTGAAGTAGTCGTAGAGTAGACGGGGCTTCTCAGACAAAACGGCTAGGGGAATGTCATCACCCATCGAGAAAGTTGGTTCTTTCCCTTGAGCAGCCATCGATTCGATGATCATTTCCACATCTTCAGCGCTGTAGCCAAAGGCCACCTGATGCCGCAACAGAGTCTGACTGTCCATCTGAGCTGCATCGACGAAAGGCTGCGCTTGCAGATTTTGGCGGTTTTGCTGCAACCACTCGCCATAAGGATGTGCCTGAGCAATCCGTTGCTTGATCTCCCAGTTCTTCAGCACTTCATGAGTGCCCAAGTCCACAGAGATCATTTGTCCGGGACCAAGACGGCCTTTTTCGACGATCTCTGCTTCTGGAATATCGACCACACCCGCTTCCGAAGCCACCACCACAAAACCATCTTTGGTGATGCTGTAGCGAGCGGGACGCAAACCGTTACGGTCTAGGGTGGCACCGACTTTCTTACCATCGCTGAACACGAGCAACGCTGGGCCATCCCAAGGCTCTTGGATACCGCTGTAGTACTCGTAGAAATCAACGATTTCTGGGTAGTTCGCCAAATCTGGCTGATTCTTGTAGGCCTCTGGCACCATGATCATCAGGGCTTCTGCAGGGCTACGTCCCGATTGCACCAGCAGCTCCATGACGTTATCTAGCGTGGCCGAATCGCTATTGTCTGGATTGACGATCGGCTTCAGGTCTTGCAAGCGATCGCCCCAACTGCCATGAGCCAGATCCGCTTCCCGCGCCACCATCCAGTTGATGTTGCCGAGTAGAGTATTAATTTCGCCGTTATGACCCAAGAACCGCATCGGCTGCGCCAGAGGCCACTTAGGCATGGTGTTGGTGCTGAAGCGACGGTGATACACCGCGAACACACTTTGGTAAGCAGGCTGTTTCAGATCGGTGTAGAAATCTCCCAGTACCGCCGATCGCACCATGCCTTTGTAAATAATGGTGCGGTGAGAGAAGGAGCAAACATAAAAATCTCTTAACGAGTCATACTCACTAGGCCCGGAAGACTCTTGGAGAGCGATCGCAACTGCCTTTTCAATTCGCTTCCGAACCAGGTAGAGTTTGCGCTCTAACTCATCACCCGTGAGGTTTTCGGCTTGTACCAACACCTGTTCAATTTGAGGTTGATTCTCTTTGGCTTGAACGCCCAACACCTCAGGCCGAACAGGGACTAAACGCCAGCCCAATAGTGTTAGAGCTTCTTCCCGGACAATGTTCTCGACAATCTGACGCGCCTTAGCTGCTGAAGTCGCATCTTGAGGTAAAAAGAGCATCCCTACCCCAGTGCGTTCAGGCACAGCGGCTGATACGCCCATTTCGGACAGAGACTGCTGCAACAATTCCCAAGGAATCGCAGTCATCAGCCCTGCGCCATCGCCTGAATCTTGGTCGGCACTACAACCGCCCCGATGCTCCAGACACTCTAGAGCTGACAATGCCTTAGCCACTAAAGAGTGGGTAGCTTGACCTTGGAGATCGGCAATGAAACCAACGCCACAAGCATCTCGTTCCTCGACCAACCAACGTTGGCCTGGATAGCCTGCTTCTAATCCCTGATTTAATTGCTGATTCAAATTCACACTCACGTTATCCATGGGATGGCTCGCTTCATTCATTGGCTAAGGCTGTATAAAGTCCTCTAGGTGTAAAAACTAGTTTGATTGGACGCAGGAATGGCTACAGCAAGGAGCTGTGCATACAATAGGAGCCAAGATCAAAGGTAGAGTCCGTACCAAATTAAATTTAAGAACGCACTTTACCGCTTGGTAGTTCTTGAGTTTGAGTTTGCCCAAGGCACTACTTTGATTCGTTTGACTCCGAACCTGCGCTTCCCATCAGCGTGGCTGGCAAACTTCGAAAGCTATTTAATCCAACCCCTTAGCGCTACTTCAGTTGTCTGGGTGAATAAGTACAATTCTTCCTGCCAATCCAAATTACTGGTGCCATGAAACAGTACCTAACACCTGTTGCTAAGGGTTTTCATAGGGAGCCGGAGTAAAAATATTATAGAAGGTATCTGAATCTGACAATCCCTAACTTCTACCCTACTGTTGCGGCCTGTCAAACTCCATGTCCTTGCTTGTCCAGGCTGGCCCCTATTTTTCAAGCAACTTTAAAGACTACAACAGAGTTTGTATTAAGCACAACAACCTCTTACTGGCTGGTAGTCTCATATCTATCTCTATTATGAAACCTGAGGCCAAAAACGAAGTCACTATTTCTTGATAGAGGTGTTCAGATGTCTGCGGATCGAAGGAAACGCTTAAGCCTCCTTTACCAAAAATCAAGAAGTGAAAACTTACGGATCAAAAAACTGTCAGTACCGCGATCGCCCTCTAAAATTCAGTCGTTAAAGTCAGAATTCATCCTGGCAGTGCTTGTTTAACGTCTCAGGATTCTTCAAATCATCGTGCTTAACGCTAAACCTTCTCGCCAGCGGTCATTGGTGACATCTGCCCCTCACCACCGCCGCATCCGCTCAGCCTTGTTACTTTCTCCGCTGTTGGCACTGGGCTGCCTGCTGACGGGTATTTTTGTCGGCAGACTGGACAGTGGAGCAATACCGCCCGCAGTTGCTCAGGAGAGCCAGACGGCTCCAGCAACTTCACAATTGCTACTACAGGGCAGTCAAATTTCCTTAAATGGCCGCATTTGGCCCGTTGCTTGGGGACAATGGCAATCTGCTAACAGTAGCCAAGTTCGGATCGGTATTAGCGATACAGGCTTACTCCGCACCACTGGCGTGGACTTGTTAAATACCAATGATCTGCGACAACAGCCTGTGCAGTGGTTCTCTAACCCTGCTTCCACTCCCCTCAACTTAGCGGTTCGTCATAGCCCGCAGTATCGCTACCTGGATATTACAGAGCTGACAACTCGGACGGGTTGGCAAGTCAGACCCTCAGGCAGCACCCTTCTGATCAACACTCCCGCGTCCCAACTGACATCAATTCGGCAAGGTCGTCAGCCTTGGGGTAACCGCATTGTCATTGATCTAGACCGTCCTACCCCTTGGCAAGTCGATCAGCAGGGTCAAACTTTAACAGTGACACTCAATGCCACTGCTCCCCCCGCTCTCATCCAAAGCTTTCAGCCCAAGCCGACTCGCATCACCCCCCGCATGACCTCATCTCGACCTGCTGTCACGTCTTCTCCGGTAACGATACCTCGGCCAGAAATTCCGCTCAAACTAGAAGCTGTTCAGAACCAACTAGCACTACGCCTGGACATCCCAGCAGGTTTACAGCCGCAGTTTTCCACCTTGCCCCAACCTAATCGGTTGATTATCGACCTCAGACCTGATGCTATGGTAGAGCGAAATATTTTGTGGGCTCCAGGATTGCGGTGGCAGCAACAATGGGTTTCGCTTGGCAATGCCCGTTTTCCTGTAGTTTTGCTCTCTGTAGACTTACGTCAACCAGGATTAAAATTAGGCCCGATTTGGAGTAACCCTGCTTCCCTGGTAGGCATTGCGCCGTTGGTGCAAACTGCTCAACGCTGGCAAGTCGCAGCCGCAATTAACGGTGGCTTTTTCAACCGCAAAACTCAGCTACCGCTAGGAGCCATTCGGCAAAATAACCAATGGGTCTCAAGTCCGATTCTGAATCGAGGAGCGATCGCCTGGAATGAAGCGGGAGACGTCAAAATCGATCGCCTGACGTTACAAGAAACACTCAGCACCTCGACCCAACAGCGCCTACCTGTTTTGTCCGTGAATAGCGGTTATGTTCAGGCAGGGATTGCTCGCTACACGTCGCTTTGGGGCGCTGCCTACACTCCCCTCACCGACAACGAAATCATAGTCACGATTCGCAACAACCAAGTCACTGCTCAACAACCCACTGAAGGAGCAGGGAAAGGGGCTTTTCCCATTCCCGCCGATGGCTATCTCCTAACCTTAAGGGCCAACCGTGCTGCCGCGAGTGCCCTCCCCCTCAATACTGTTGTGCGGTTAGAAGGGGAGATGATTCCACCTGATTTCGCTCGCTACACCCAAATTATTGGGGCTGGTCCACTGCTGTTACAAAATCGGCAAATTGTCTTGGATGCCAAAGCAGAAAAATTTAGCGATGCCTTTATTCGGGAAAGGGCCGTTCGTAGTGTGATCGCCAGTAATGGCCAGGGCACTCTAATGATAGCGGCCATTCACAATCGAGCTGGTGGTGTTGGTCCTACCCTCAGCGAGACAGCTCAACTGGTGCAACAAATGGGCGCGATCGACGCGCTGAATCTAGATGGTGGCAGTTCCACTACGCTGTACTTGGGTGGGCAAATTCTCGATCGCCCCCCTCGGACAGCCGCTAGGGTGCACAACGGCATTGGAGTCTTTATGCAACCAGGACCATAAGTATTTTTAGCTAATCCTGATTTTTGAAAGTTAAAGCTGTTTTGAAGTTCTCTAGCTGTGAATAAAGACTTGATGTAAATTTGCTAATTTGCCTCACTTACGGGTGACAGCAACCCAGCCGCATTTGCTATGTTGAGCAGCAGGCCAAACTTGTGGCTTCGAGAAATCGGGAGATTCACCTCTCAACCCATCTTTCTCAAATTATCTTTTGCAGCAACTATTTAGGAGAGAAATCGTGGCCCAGCTTCAAGAAGCTCTTCAAGCGTCTAACTTCCCTACATCCCCTACAGTGACTCCCAAAGGCGTTGCGGCTACAGAACTTCGCCCCTGGGGTTCCTTCACGATTTTAGAAGAGGGTCGTGGCTACAAAATTAAGCGGATTGAAGTCAAGCCAGGACACCGCCTCAGCCTGCAAATGCACCATCATCGTAGCGAGCACTGGATTGTCGTCTCTGGTACTGCCAAAGTGACCTGTGGTGAGCAAGAACTGATTTTGTGCAGCAACCAATCTACCTACGTGCCGCAATGCACCAACCACCGTTTAGAGAATCCCGGCGTGATCCCACTCGTTCTCATTGAGGTACAAAATGGCGAGTACCTGGGTGAAGACGATATTGTTCGCTTCCAAGACGACTATGCCCGGACTCCTCAGGTAAAGTAACTCGCTAAAAAGCCGCTTCAGTTAGCTCACAGCGCTAGTAGGATACTATTAGCGCTGTAAATTCTTTTTAAATTCAATTACTGAAAAACTCGGTAAGCAATGCTTCAGCTCAGTCAAGCCGCGATTAGCGAAATTCTTCGCCTTCAGCAAAAGTGCCATCAACCTAACGCCGTGTTTCGTCTAGGGGTTCAGCCCAGTGGCTGCTCCGGCATGTCCTATACCCTAGAGTTTGACGAGCACATTGGACCTGACGACGATCTGTACAACTGTAATGGCATTAAGGTTGCGATCGCTCGTACCAATGTCCCTGTTCTAAACGGTCTGAGCTTAGATTATTCCGAAGATTTGATGGGAGGGGGATTCCGCTTTCACAATCCCAACGCCACTCAGAGCTGTGGCTGCGGCAATTCCTTCTCAATTCATTAAACGGGCTACTGCATCTTTTAATCAGGCTAGTCACCAAAAAATTGACACAAACCCCATTATCTCGGTAAGATTAGAATTTGTTGTTTGTTGAAGCAGCGAAAGGCCGCGCACGCCATAACTCATGCCCACTATCCAGCAACTCATTCGTAGCGAACGTCAGAAAGTCCAGAAGAAAACCAAATCCCCGGCTCTGAAGAGTTGCCCTCAGCGTCGTGGCGTTTGCACAAGAGTTTACACGACTACTCCTAAGAAGCCAAACTCCGCTCTGCGTAAAGTGGCAAGGGTTCGTCTTACCTCTGGTTTTGAGGTAACTGCTTACATTCCAGGTATCGGTCACAACTTGCAAGAACACTCTGTGGTCATGATCCGGGGTGGTCGGGTTAAAGACCTTCCTGGTGTCAGATACCACATTATCCGTGGCACCCTAGATACTGCTGGGGTCAAAGACCGTCGTCAAGGCCGTTCTAAGTACGGCACCAAGCGTGCTGCTGCCAAAAAGTAAGTCTAAGCTTGCTACTGGTAAAAGTTAACGCTCAAGAAGCAATTATTAGTTAAGTTGCGGGCCTCTTAAGACTAGGCGCTTGCAGACAGCTTAGAGAAGCTTAAAAAAGTGTCTCAGTCTTTCGACTTGGCCAATTCTATACAATGGTCGTATTGCTTCCTGCTTGACTAGCTGACTTTTGACTGAATTAGTTTCTGCATTCCCAATAATAGTAGTTCCGCAATCCTTTCTCTGAAGGCTCAATATGTCTCGTCGCACTGTTATTCAAAAACGTCCTGTTCCTCCTGATCCCGTATACAACAGCCGCCTAGTCAGCATGATGGTGCGGCGGATTATGAAAAGTGGCAAAAAATCCGTTGCTGCCAATATTGTTTATGGTGCCTTCAAGACGATTGAGGAACGGACAGGTTCTGACCCTCTAGAACTATTTGAAAGAGCAGTGCGGAATGCAACACCCCTAGTAGAAGTCAAAGCTCGCCGGGTGGGTGGTGCAACTTATCAAGTTCCGATGGAAGTACGCTCTGATCGGGGTACCGCCTTGGCGTTGCGTTGGTTAAGTCAATTTGCGCGTCAACGAGCTGGCCGCACGATGGCTGGCAAATTAGCAAATGAATTGATGGATGCAGCCAATGAAACGGGAAGCGCTATTCGTAAGCGTGAAGAAACCCACCGGATGGCTGAAGCAAATAAGGCGTTCGCGCATTATCGGTATTGATCTCCGAACCTGGGTTTCCGCAATAAAAGTATAGAATTTTAACAGAAGCGCAAATCTTTTTGCGGC
>DATNPE010000295.1:0-6157 GCA_036703355.1 Allocoleopsis sp.
CACTAGCACCCTGGTAATCGATCTGCTCACCCTTTTGCAGACGAGCTAAACCGTCGCAGACATCGGTTACAGGCGTTCCAGGTGGGCCAGCAACTTGCCGCAGTTGGCTCTTGATGCCTTCCCCAGTGTTGCCGTCTGCCGCTTCTGCTGCCAAAACTAAAAGCGCTGCGGCATCCCAGGCATGGGGGACAAAAGCACTGATGGGTTTAGCTTGTTTCTGTTGCCAGAGTTTCGTGAAAGCGTCCAAAGCTTCACCATCCGCACTGGGAATCGTGCCGATCGCCCCTGCCAAAATGAACTTGCCATCCTTGGTTTTGCCCACCTCTTTGGCAAAGTCTTCGGAGTAGCCCCCATCAGTCAGCATAATCTGCACCCCTTGGCTCAGACCTTGCTGATAAGCGGCTTTGAGAAACAAGCTCCCCGTCTCACCGTAGATAAAGGCTGCGATCGCGTCAGGTTTATTGGCAAAGGCGATCGCGGCTTCTGAGTCAAAGGTGGTGGCTTTGGGGTCATAGCGGGCAGGCTTGTCCTCCCCCAGCACTGTGCCGCCCTGCTGCTTAAAAGCTTGGGTAAATTCCCGTTCCAGCCCTACACCATAGTCATCATTGATTACAATCGTCGAAACTCTCTGATAGTTCCGCTGCCGAGCTAATTTAGCCAAAGCTTGAGCTTGATAAGTGTCGGGCGGAGCAGTCCGCGCCCAAAAGCCTTGAAATTCGCCTTTCTTAGCTCGTTCTGTAAACGTGGGACTAGTGCTAGCAGGAGAAATCAGCATCACGCGATTGCGAACTGCCACATCCACCGCTGCACTCGAAACACTACTGGGAAATGAACCCACCACCCCCGCAACACGATCCACTTCCACCAACTTCGCCATTGCTGCCGCGCCCGCCGCAGGTTCAGTCTGGTCATCTTCCGACACCAAACTCACAGGTGCCTGATTCACCCCACCGCATTGGTTGACCGTCTGCACCAACAGAGAAACAGAGTCTAGCAAGGGTGGCCCCACCGCCGATAAATCACCTGTGGCAGGCAGCAAAGCTCCCAACTTGAGCCCCTTGGTGTCAGCAGTCGTGGTTGGGCTAGAAGACTGGGTAGTGCCGTTCGAGTTGCTAGTACTTTGGCAGGCAGCGATCGCCAAGCCCAGAACAGCCGCCGCTACTGAGCCACCTCTCAACTGCTTCAGCCAAGCAAATTTATTCATGACACCATACCAGAGGACGGAGAGAAACTGGCAAGATGGGAGCCGAGGTGAGAGAGCGATCGCGCCTAATCCTAGGCCTTGTCTCCCTGGCGACCGTAGATGTAGACCATCTCCTTGAGGCGGTTGCTGTAGTCTTCGGTCAGTGCCTCGCCTCTAAAGCGCCAAGCCCAGTTATTCTCCGCAGTGCCAGGAGCATTCATCCGAGCATCTTGGCCCAAACTAAACACATCCTGAATGGGAACGATCGCTTGGTTTGCCACCGAACTCATGGCTAGACGAATCAGATCCCAGGCGATCCCATAAGGCCCCGTGCAGCCCAGGTAGCGGTGCAGGCGATCGCGCTCGTAATCAGCAATTTGATGATACCAACCCACCGTTGTGTTGTTGTCGTGAGTGCCTGTATAGATGACGCTATTGGTCTCCACATTGAATGGCAAATAAGCATTCTTAGCATCACTACCAAAGGCAAAATGCAGAATCTTCATACCGGGGAAACCAAAGTGATCGCGCAGATCCAGCACTGGCTGATCAATCTCACCCAAATCCTCAGCGATGATCGGCAAGCTACCCAATTGCTCGCGGATCGTTTCGAACAGCTTGTAGCCCGGAGCCTTGACCCACTCGCCATTGATCGCCGTTTCTTCACCCGCAGGCACAGACCAATAAGCTTCTAAACCTCGGAAGTGGTCGATGCGGATCATATCCACATGAGCCAAAATTTCTCGGACTCGCTCCACCCACCAAGCGAAATTAGTCGATTCCAGATAGCTCCAGTTGTAAAGCGGATTGCCCCAGAGCTGCCCTGTTTCTGAAAAATAATCGGGTGGTACACCTGCGACTTCCGTTGGCTGGCCAGTGGCTGGATCTAGTTGAAAGACCTCTGGGTGTCCCCAAACGTCAGAACTGTTGTGCGCGACGTAAATTGGGATATCCCCAATAATTCGGATGTTCTGAGCATTACTGTAGGTTTTTAGCTCTCGCCATTGTCGAAAGAACTCGAACTGCAAGAATTTTTGGATAAAGATTTCGTCGGCTAGCTTGTCTCGCCACAAATCTAGGGCTTCTGGCTTCCGCAGACGCAGTTCATCGGGCCATTCTACCCAGCTACCGCCTTCCTGAGCGTCCAGCAGCGCCATAAACAGAGCGTAGTCTTCTAGCCAGCTAGCTTTGCCTCGGCAAAATCCCTCAAATTCTGTTTGTTGAATGGGGCTAGCTTTCTGCTTGAAGTTCTCACAGGCTCGCCGCAACAACGGCATTTTCCAAGCAATCACCCGTTCAAAGTCAACTTTGTCTAGGGGAAAGTCAGGGACATCTTGAAGGTCGTTGTCACTGAGGAAACCACTATCTCTTAAAATGTCAGGGCTAATCAGCAACGGATTCCCTGCCATCGTGGAGAAACTCATGTAGGGAGAGTTGCCATATCCTGTAGGCCCCAGGGGCAAGACCTGCCACAGTCGTTGTTCGCTGCGGGCCAGGAAATCAATAAAGTGGTGCGCTTCTAGCCCGAGATCACCAATGCCATAACGACCCGGTAGGCTTGTTGGATGTAGCAAGATACCACTGGCACGGGGAAAGGGCATAGATCGTCACCTCCAAAAAAATACTCTGTCAGTGTAGCCACCCATCATCTTAGTGGAATCTTCCCTTGGTAGAATCACTTCTGCCTCCCTTTCAGGAGTTGAATCCCGTGACTTATCGCAATCCGATTCCCACTGTTGACATCATTATTGAGATGAGCGATCGCCCTCATCGCCCAATTGTGTTGATTGAGCGGTTGAATGAGCCTTATGGGTGGGCGATCCCAGGAGGATTTGTAGATTACGGAGAGCCTGTGGAGGTAGCCGCTCGACGGGAAGCCCAGGAGGAGACGGGTTTAGCGATCGAGCTGATTGAGCAGTTTCAGGTGTATTCCGACCCTAGCCGCGATCCGCGTCAACATACGATGAGTGTGGTGTTTATTGCCACGGCAAAAGGAGAACCGCAGGCGGGAGATGATGCGAAGGGAATTGCCTTATTTGAGTCCTGGCGAGTGCCTGAGAATCTTTGTTTTGATCACGATCGGATTTTGCGGGATTATTGGCGGTATCGGCATTATGGGTTGCGGCCACGTTTAGTTTAGATTTTGTGGAGTGTTTGGGGTTTAACTAAAATCCGAACCCTTGGGGGCGCTTGCCCCCAAACCCCCGCTGAGGGACGGTTGCGTCCCCCAGACCCCCTCCAAACGAGGTTGAGTGTGAGTGTTTCGATATTGAGGTGAGTTTTTTCTCTTCTGACTCCCGACTTCTGACTTCTGACTCCTGACTCCTCTCTCCTCACCCCTCACTTCGTGAGAAAATGCCTTGGTCTCACAGATAGTTAAACGAATATGACGCGCAAGGTAATTCGGACAGAGCAGGCTCCCGCTCCGGTGGGGCCGTATAATCAGGCGATCGCGGCGAGTGGTCAGATGGTGTTTGTGGCGGGGCAGATCGCACTTGATCCACAAACCGGGGCGATCGTGGGTGAAGGAGATGTGGTGCAGCAGACGGAGCAGGTGATGGCAAATCTAGAAGCCATCCTCAAGGAAGCAGGAGCCACTTTCGCCGATGTCGTCAGAACCACAGTATTTCTGGCAGACATGAATGACTTTGCCGCAGTCAACGGCATCTACGCCCGCTACTTCGACGAAGCCACCGCCCCAGCCCGCGCCTGCGTCCAAGTCGCCCGCCTCCCCAAAGATGTATTAGTCGAAATCGACTGCATCGCCGTCATCTAATACCAACGATCACACCAATAACCCCTCCTGAAAAGCACTTACACTTGAGCAAAAAAAGCACTTTTGGAGGGGGTCTGGGGGACGCAACCGTCCCTCAGCGGGAGTTTGAGGGCAGGTGCCCTCAAAGGTTCGGATTTCCCAAAGCCAAACTAAGACAACTCACCAAGCAACAGCGATCTCAAATAACAGCGATCGCCTACCGCCGATGCAAATGCTCCACCAAATCCATATCCATATAAGTCGTCCAACCCACCTCACCCGAAAGCACCGTAAACGGTAAACCCGGATCACCCAAGTGATCAAGCACTACCACAGCCCCACTAAAATCCTGGTCTTTCGTGTAATCATTAATCGTCACGATCGTTTTCAGATTCGCTTTGTCAGCCGAAATCAAACCATTTCGCGAATCCTCAAACGCAATGCAATCTTGAGGCGCAAGCCGCATCTGCTCCAACGCATACCAATAAATATCCGGGGCAGGCTTCTTCGCTGGCACAATATCCCCCGCCGCAATCACATCAAACCAGGAAAGACTTTCGTGCCCCAAAGTGCTTTCCAGCAGAGCGGTGACGTTAGCTGGGGTTGTGGTGGTAGCGATCGCCAATCGAAACCCTCGTTCCCGCGCTTCATCCAATAACCGCTTTACCCCAGGCCGCAGCGGAATACTGCCTTCATTCAATAGTTGCGTGTAGTGCTTGGTTTTAGCCTTGTGCAAACCCGCAATAAACTCATCAAGATTGTCGGGACGACGGAAATCAGAGCGATATTGGTCGAGGTAGAACTTCATCCGCTCTTTGCCGCCCGTGACCGCTAACAGTTCTCCATATAGCTCGACAGTCCAGTCCCAATCCAATCCAGCTTCCGCAAAGGCGCGATTAAAAGCCACCCGATGACCATCTCGCTCAGTATCCGCTAAGGTGCCATCGACATCAAAAATGAGTGCTTGCAGTTTGGTCATATCAGCCGTCAACCAACAATGAGAGGAATTTCCAAGGCGAGTTCAACCCTTTGGCACTGTAGCTCAATTAGGGTCAAAGGTTAAGCGGTCAGAATGCCTCAACTTTGAGATAACCGTTGTACAGTTTGTCCACCCAAAATTTGATGTGCCTCTGCTAAGAATGCAGGGATTTTGTCAGCATGAGGGCTATTGACTAAACATTGCCGCAAATCGAGTTCTGCCACTTTGTCAGCTCTAGCACCAGGGAACCAATGGTCGGCTTGGCCGAGCAAGTTGTAGCGCATCTTGCCGTAGTCCACCATGTCATAGGCGATCGCCAAATTCCGCAACCAGAGAATCGTGTGAATGTTCATGCCGCCCGGTGTTGCTTCAGGTTTAGGCAAGCCAATATGCCAAGTTTTCACCCACTCTTCACCGAGGGCGTCAATGGCGGCTTGTTCTAGACGAGCCAAAATTGGCGGCAAAATTTCATCGGCGCGATCGAGGAGGTCTAGCGTTTTCAGATGTTCATCAAAGTCGCTAGGACGAGATGCGCCAATACTCAGCGTATGTACCTGGGGATGGCTGAGACAAAACAAATCATTAAAGACCATTGGGCTGAGGGGTGCACATAAATCCACCAGTTTCTTGGGCGGCTTGTAGAGATCGCCACCTTTATTGTTGGGGCTGATGATAAACACGCCCATATCGTGCTGGCGCGCCGCTTCGATCGCAGGCCAATTATTTTGGTTGATGTAGTACCAATGCAAATTCACATAGTCGAACTGGTCTGTGGCGATCGCCCGCAAAATTACTTCTAGGGGCGCGTGGGTGGAAAAGCCAATAAACCGCACTCGGCCTTGCGATCGCAACTTTTGCGCCACTTCCAAGCAACCACCGGGACGTAGACAGTACTCCAGCAGTTCGGCATTATTCACCCCATGCAACGCCAGCAGATCTACATGATCCAATTGCAAATAAGCCATCGATTGCTCGAAGGTCTGCAAAAACTCCTGCGGATCTGCGGTAGGAGAAACCTTGGTCTGCACAATGATTTGGTCGCGGGGCAGTTTTGGCAACACATCTCCCAACTGCATTTCTGAGCTGCCGTAGCCTCGTGCCGTTTCAATATGGTTGATCCCCAGTTCTACCGCTCGTCGAACTGTTGCCTCTAAATTCCGTTGGTTATCAGCAGGAATTGCATTTTTGGGGACATCTTGCCACTTGTATTGGTAACGCATTCCACCGCAAGAAAAGACAG